>JAYWCF010000001.1:0-2720 GCA_043780715.1 Methylotenera sp.
CTGGTGGTGGGAAGACCCAACCAGCAAAGAATGCGGTTTGCACGTTAAATAGCAAGCTCTTAAATTATACAAATCACTTTAAATACAACCTGTAAGCAATTGAATATGTTAATTAATAAACACCAGCCATTATCACATTTAGATTGGCTTGAAGCAGAAGCGATTCACATTTTGCGTGAAGTTGCTGGGCAATGCAGCAATCCTGTTTTGCTGTTTTCTGGCGGCAAAGATTCACTGTGCATTTTGCGCTTGGCTGAAAAAGCCTTCCGCCCAGGCCGTTTTCCGTTTCCTTTAATGCATATTGATACTGGTCATAACTATCAAGAAGTGATTGATTTTAGAGACCAGCGCGCCGCCGAATTAGGTGAGCGATTGATTGTGCGCTCAGTTGAAGATTCAATGAAACGCGGCACTGTCGTGTTAAAAACGCCAGAAGAGCCACGTAATAAACACCAATCAGTGACTTTATTAGAGGCAATTGAAGAATTTGGTTTTGATTGTTGCATCGGCGGCGCACGTCGCGATGAAGAAAAAGCGCGCGCAAAAGAGCGCATCATGAGTTTCCGCGATGAATTTGGTCAATGGGATCCAAAAAATCAACGCCCAGAACTATGGAATTTATACAACGCACGCTCGCATAAAGGTGAAAATATTCGCGCCTTCCCTATTTCTAACTGGACAGAAATGGACGTTTGGCAATATATCGAACGCGAAAATTTACAGTTACCAAGCATTTACTTTGCGCATAACCGCGACATTATTATGCGCGGCGGTGCCATGATGCCAGCTAATATTAAACTGGCGGATGGTGATGTGATTAACGTACCTAAAGCGGGTGAAGAAGTCGTTAATATGCAAGTGCGCTTTAGAACGGTGGGCGACATTACATGTACTGCACCGGTAATTTCAGATGCAGATACCGTAAGCAAGATTGTGCTGGAAACCGCGACTACTACCATTACTGAGCGCGGCGCAACGCGTTTGGATGACCAAACCTCTGATGCCAGCATGGAACAGCGCAAAAAGGAAGGATACTTTTAATTTTCTAAAACCGTCATTCCCGCGTAGGCGGGAATCTAGGCAAGAAGCAATTTGGGATTGGTTACTTTCATACTGCCCACTCTACTTTAACCTAGACTGGATTCCCGCCTACGCGGGAATGACGAAATTGCATTAAAGCATTGATTGACGGAAATTTAGATTTTTTAAGACTTAACGATGACAAATACAACACACAACGATTCAAACCATAACGATAGCCTTTTGCGCTTTATGACCTGCGGCTCTGTCGATGACGGCAAAAGCACGCTGATTGGCCGCTTATTATTTGATACCAAAACCATTTTGGCTGATACGTTAACGCAAATCTCCAATACTTCTAAAAAACGTGGCATGGAAGCGGTTGATTTGTCTTTGTTAACCGACGGGTTGCAAGCCGAACGTGAGCAAGGTATTACCATTGATGTGGCCTACCGCTATTTTAGTACGGGTACACGCAAATACATCATTGCTGATGCGCCTGGCCATGAGCAATACACGCGCAATATGGTGACTGCGGCTTCTACTGCCAACTTAGCGATTATCTTGATTGATGCGCGTCGTGGTGTGTTAACGCAAACGCGCCGTCATAGCTATTTAGCGCACTTGGTGGGCATTCAGCATATTGTAGTGGCCGTTAACAAAATGGATTTGGTGAATTACGACCAAGCCGTTTACGACAAGATTTGTGCCGATTATCAAGTATTTGCCAACGAAATCGGCTTGGCGCAAGCGCGTGATATTCGCTTTATCCCCATGTCGGCTTTAAATGGCGATATGTTGGTAGACCGTTTGGATAATATGCCTTGGTACACAGGCGAAACATTGCTTGAAATACTAGAGGCTGCACCCGCAGCCGATGAAGAGCAAAATGCGGAATTCCGCTTCCCAGTACAATTTGTATGCAGGCCGCACGCCAGTGCTGATGCCGAGTTGCATGACTTTAGGGGCTTTATGGGCCGCATTGAAAGTGGTGATATTACGGTTGGCGATGCGGTAACGGTATTGCCAAACGGCTATCAATCTAAAGTGAAAGCGATTCAAATAGGTGACTTGCAATTGCTAACTGCGCAAACTGAGCAAAGCGTAACGATACTGTTGGAAGATGAAATTGATACCTCGCGCGGCGATATGATTGTTAAAACAGGCAGTGCTATTCAACCGGTGAAACAAATAGAAGCGTTTGTGTGCTGGCTATCTGAAACGCCAATGTCCACTGCTAGAACCTATGTCATTCGCCACACTACGCGCGAATCTAAAGCCAAAGTGGCGGCAATTTCGTACAAAGTAGATGTAAATACGTTGGAACAACAAGCGACCACTGAACTCAAAATGAACGATATTGCGCGCATTAGCTTTAAACTTGCACAGCCATTAATGGTGGATAGCTATACCCAAAATCGTGCGATTGGTGCGTTTATTGTGATTGATGAATCAACAAACAATACCGTTGGCGCAGGCATGATTGTATGATTGCATACAAAAATTCCGCATTGACTGCGTTGCATTTCGCTTGCCGTACTAAACGTACTGTCTGCGCTTATGCGCCTTGTCACTGCCGTTTTTTGAATGCAATCGCAAAATAAGTAAATTTCTAATAAAATAATGTTTTAGCTTAAAAAGCTTTAAAGGAATAAATATGACGTATGTAGTCACCGAAAACTGTATTCAATGCAAATTTA
>JAYWCF010000002.1:0-2715 GCA_043780715.1 Methylotenera sp.
TTTGTACGGATTCAATATCGCCGTTAACTTTGCCGCATCCGATTGCCCATTGCACGAAATTTTAAGCATGCTGGCATAGTGGCTGCGCGCCGCGGCCAAATCGTATAACTTACGCGCATTCACACGTATGCCACCAGAAAATTCATCATGGCTAACGCGGCCTTCAATTACCAGTAAATTATCTTCTTTAATTAAATGTGCGTTCTGGTTCAGCATATCGCTTCCCACCACCACATCCACGCGCGAAATCGCATCATCAATCGTCACAATCGCCATCTTGCCGCGCTGCGTCATGCGTACACGCACGCCCACCACAATGCCCGCCATTAATTTGGGTTGATCTTGTGGCGCTAAATCAGCCAATGAGCCGCGCACAAACTGGCTAACATCTTGTTTTGCATTTAAAAAAGGATGGCCGCTTAAATAAAACCCTAATGCCGCTTTTTCTTCAATTAATGCTTGTTCTGGCGACCACGCTTTAATATTAGGCAAATCATGCTTGGTATCAGCTACATCACCAAATAGATTATTTTGGCCAGCATTACTATTATTTTGCTCTGCTGCCGTTACCGCCATGCTTACTCCTGCAAGCAACGCCGCCCTATTAGGCTCTAACTTATCAAAAGCGCCAGCGCGAATAAGCGATTCAATCACGCGCTTATTCACTTTGCGTAAATCTAGGCGATTACAAAAATCGAATAAATCTTTAAACGGTCCATCGGCTTCGCGCGCTGCCTCAATCAGCTCAATTGCTGCCAAACCTGTACCTTTAATCGCGCCCAAACCATACAACATTTGGCTATTATTAAGCGGCATAAAACGATAGCCACTTTGGTTCACATCTGGCGGCAGCACTTCCACTTTATTGGGCGCGCAGTCGTCAAAAAAGCCATGAATATTATCGGTATTATTCATATCGGCCGACATGGTAGCGGCTAAAAATGCGGCCGGATAATGCGCTTTTAAATAGGCTGTATGATATGCAACCAATGCATAAGCAGCGGCATGCGATTTATTAAAACCGTAGCCGGCAAATTTTTCCAGCAAATCAAATAGCTCTGTCGCCTGCTTTTCGTTCAGGCCATTTTTAAGTGAGCCCTCAATAAAAATGGCACGCTGGGCATCCATTTCCTCTTTTTTCTTTTTACCCATGGCGCGGCGCAGCAAATCCGCACCGCCCAAGCTGTAACCCGCCACCACCTGCGCAATTTGCATTACCTGCTCTTGGTAAACCGCAATGCCGTAGGTTTCTTTTAAAATGCTTTCCGTAGCTGGGTGTGGATATTCCACACGTTGCTGTCCATGTTTACGCCTACAAAAGTCTGGTATCAAATCCATCGGACCGGGCCTGTACAAAGCCACCAGCGCAATAATATCTTCAAAGCAATCTGGCTTGGCTTGCTTTAGCATGTCTTTCATGCCGCGCGATTCTAGCTGAAACACCGCGGTGGTATTGGCGGTCTTTAATAGATTAAAGCTGGCCTTGTCATTAAGCGGCAGCGTTTCAAAGCTAAGCGGCGCTTCACCTAATGCAGCGCGTTGTTTGTTAGCGTTCACTAAGGCTAACTCTAAAATTGTCAGCGTTCTTAAGCCCAAAAAGTCGAACTTCACCAAGCCAACCGCTTCTACATCGTCTTTATCATACTGGCTGACCAAACTGGCGCCATCGGCTTGACAGTAAATTGGTGAAAAATCGGATATTTTGCCGGGGCTAATTAACACGCCACCCGCATGCATACCGACGTTGCGCACTAAGCCTTCTAGGCGCAAGGCTAACTCTAATAACTGCGCTACTTCTTCTTCTTTTTCGCGCCGCTCTTGCAATTGCGGTTCTTTTTCCAACGCGCTACTTAAGGTAATGCCCAATTCCAGCGGGATTAATTTCGCTATGCCATCCACAAAGTTAAACGGCAAATCCAGCACGCGGCCTACATCGCGAATTACCGCTTTGGCCGCCATAGTACCGAAGGTGGCGATTTGTGAAACCGCATCTAAGCCATATTTTTGCTTAACGTAATCAATCACGCGATCGCGGCCATCCATGCAAAAGTCAATATCAAAGTCGGGCATGGAAACGCGGTCTGGGTTTAAAAAACGCTCAAACAGCAAGTTGTATTGTAGCGGATCTAAATCGGTAATATTTAAACTATAAGCCACCAGAGAACCAGCACCAGAGCCGCGGCCAGGGCCAACTGGCACGCCATTATTTTTGGCCCAGTTAATAAAATCGGCAACGATTAAGAAGTAACCGGCAAAGCCCATTTGGTTAATGATTTTGCATTCAAACTCAAGTCTGGCTTCATATTCGGCGCGTTTTGATTCACGCAATTCAGCATTGGGGTACAAGCTTTGTAAGCGCGCCGCCAAACCCACATGCGATTGCTGCACCAAAAACGTATCTAAACTCTCATTATTTGGTGTAGGAAAATTAGGCAGGTAATTTTTACCTAATTCAATCACCAAATTGCAGCGTTTGGCGATTTCAACGGTATTGGCCAAGGCTTCTGGTAAATCCGCAAACAAAGCCGCCATTTCAGCTTGCGATTTAAAATATTGTTGCTCGGTAAAGTTTTTTGGGCGGCGTTTATCCGCCAACATATAGCCTTCAGCAATACAAGTACGCGCTTCATGCGCTTTAAAGTCATCCTGCGTTGTAAATTGTATGGGGTGCGTGGCTACTACTGGTAAATCATTAACGCCTGCTAAGGCCACTAT
>JAYWCF010000003.1:0-2709 GCA_043780715.1 Methylotenera sp.
GACAGTTCGCGTGCAAAAAGAAGACTTTGATTTAGGGGTTGAGCTTGGCAATTTAAGACTCGCTAACCCAAGTATTGGCGCGCTTGTCAGCTTTGTTGGTCAAGTAAGGGAAATGAATAATGGTGATGTAATCAATACGCTGACGCTAGAGCATTACCCAGAAATGACGCAAAGCGCACTGGAAACGATTGAGGCAGAAGCGAAAATTCGTTGGGATATTATTGATAGCTTGATTATTCATCGCGTTTGCACACTAAAACCTCAGGATCAAATTGTACTGGTTGCGGTGACTAGCGCGCATCGCGGTGAGGCATTTAGAGCCTGTGAATTTATCATTGATTATTTAAAAACCAGCGCACCATTTTGGAAAAAAGAAGTAACAAACCAAGGCGAACGCTGGGTTGAGGCAAAAGTGTCAGATGATGAAGCAAAAGCGCGTTGGAAATAAACGCATTAACAATAACTAGGCAATCAATAATGATGCAAAAATTACAGGCTACTGAGCTAAACGCCGCTATTTCTTTAAATGATTTTTCGTTTAAGACGACGGCTGAATTATTAGATAATTCAATGACCTATCAGCCAGATGTACACGCTTGGGTAGCACAAAGCGCTGCAAAAAAAGCCGCTATTTTTGGCTTAAATATGCGCCAAAGTGGCTTTAATGTATTGGTGTTGGGTGCGCATGGCAGTGGCCGTAAATCATTGATGCAAAGTGCCATGTTTGAAGTGGCGAAGCAAGCGAATCCAGACCCGTTGCAAGATTTGGTTGCCGTTTTTAATTTTGATCAACCGAGCCAGCCGACCTTAATCAAGTTACCAGTGGGTAGCGGCGCAAAATTACGGGCTGAAATGGATAATTTTGCGCGTACTTTGATGGCGGAATTGCCTAGCTTTGTGGCTGCAGATAATCCGCAGATAGTTGCCGAGCAATGGCTTACTCAGGCTGCAAACGATTTAATTGCTGCTTTTAATGGCTGTGATGGTGCGCTAAAACGCTATTTTGAGTTGGTGCAACAAGAAGTGTTGGCCTATTTAAAGGCTTGGCAACCACCAGCAACTGAAGCAGGTGAAGCTGAAGGTGCTTTAGAAGGCTTGATTAGCGAGCCATTTTTTGCGCGGTTTAGAGTCAATGTATTGGTGGATAATCGCCTCGCGCAAGCAGACATGCTGGCGCAAGCGGTGGTGTACGATAACGACCCTAGCTTGCAATCCTTATTTGGCGCGGTTGAGAGCGCATCAGAATCATCACAAATGCCCGATTTTTTGCGGCTGCGCGCAGGTAATTTGCACAAATCCGATGGCGGAATGTTATTGCTGCATTTACGCGATTTACTGGGCGATGAGGCAAATGGTGTGCAAATGATTGAGAAATTGTACCGATTTTTGCGTAATGGCACTTTGCAAATTGAAGATAGCAGTAGCGCGCCCAGCAATAATTTTTCGGCTAACACCTTGATTAAACTGCAAGTTAAGTTGGTTTTAATTGCCACGCGCGAAGATTTTTACGATTGCTTGGACGAACAACCCGATTTTTTTGATTACTTTCCGATTAAAGTGGAATTTGCCGAGCGCATTTTAGCTAATACCGAAAATTATGCTGCGATTGCAGGATTTGTGGCGCAAAAATGCGTGCAGCATAGCTGTCCGCATTTTACGTGCAATGCCGTTGCTGGCCTAATTGGCGCACTTCAGCGCTTAGAAGAAGACCAAACGCGCATCAGCACTAACTTTGCGTTTTTAGAAAGGCTGATACTTGAAAGCGCGGCCTTTGCAGGTGCAGCACATCTAAGCCCAGTCAAACTGGTAGATGCCACGCATGTGCAAGCGGCGCTTCAAGCCAAATCAGCCAGAAATCAATATTTTGAAAGCCAAATTCGTGATTCGATTATCGATAGTGAGCTGCTGATTCAAGTGCATGGCGAGGTAGTTGGGCAAGTAAACGGCCTCACGCATATTGAGCTGGGCGACGCCAGTTTTGGCTCGCCGATAAGAATTACTGCGCGCTGCCACCCAGGCGGAAAAGGCTTGATAAACATTGACCGCGAAGTAAATATGAGCGGCCCGAACCACGACAAAGGCATTTTTATTTTGCAAAACTGGCTTAGCGCGAGCTTTAGCCATTTGGCGCCATTAAGCTTGAATGCCTCACTGGTATTTGAACAAGAATATAACGGTGTAGAAGGCGACTCTGCAAGCTGTGCAGAGCTTTTTGCGCTACTTTCTGCGATGGCTAATTTACCCATTCAACAAGGCATTGCGGTGACAGGCGCGCTGAATCAATTTGGTGAAGTGATGCCGATTGGCGGCGTGAATGAAAAAATTGAAGGCTATTTTAGGGTGTGCTTGGCGCTGGGTTTAAACGGCAAGCAGGGCGTAATTATTCCTAAACGTAATCAACGCCACCTGCTTTTAGATGACGCGGTTGTGCAAGCGGTAAAAGATGGAAAATTCCACATTATTACGATTGAACATGTGCTGGAAGGTATTGAATATTTAACTGGCGTGGCGGCTGGCGCGCAAGACGCTATAGGCAATTACGCGGCAAATACGGTGATGGGACATGCGCAAAGCGTATTGGCGAGTTATCGTAAAACGCTAGAGAGCAACCAGCCACAAAAAAGCTAACGATGGCCGAAGCGCAAGATAGCAAATATAGACTAGATAAATGGCTGTGGGCAGCGCGCTTTTTTAAAACGCGTAGCTTGG
>JAYWCF010000004.1:0-2708 GCA_043780715.1 Methylotenera sp.
CTATTGAGAAACGCCAAGGTTTAAAAATCGCATGTCCTGAAGAGATTGCTTACCGCATGGGTTTTATTGATGCCGCACAATTAGAAGTAATGGCCAAAAAATATGCCAAAAACGGTTATGGTCAATATCTAAAACAAGTACTGACAGAACGCGTATTTTAATGAATATAATTAAAACCAGCATTGCCGAAGTGATTATTTTTGAGCCAAAAGTATTTGGTGATGAGAGAGGTTTTTTCTATGAAAGCTTCAACGCTAAGGTGTTTGAGCAAGCAACAGGCTTAAACCCACAATTTGTACAAGATAATCACTCTAAATCTGCCAAAAATGTATTGCGTGGTTTGCATTATCAAATCGAACAAGCGCAAGGCAAATTGGTGCGCGTAACGCAAGGCGAGGTATTTGATGTGGCGGTGGATTTACGCGTATCGTCACCAACATTTGGCAAATGGGAATCAACCATTTTATCGGGTGAAAATAAGCGTCAAATGTGGGTTCCACCCGGCTTTGCGCATGGCTTTTTAGTGTTGTCAGATACAGCCGAGTTTTTGTATAAAACAACCGATTTTTATGCACCGCAACATGAATGTTGCCTAAAATGGGACGACCCAACGGTAGCGATTCAATGGCCAACTAGTGCTAACCCATTGCTATCGGCTAAAGATAGCTTGGGTTTAAGCTTGCAAGAAGCCAAAAAGTTTGCCTAAAATCCTTAACTAAGCGCGATTAAACCATTGAAAAAAATTCTACTCACAGGTGTTAATGGCCAAGTTGGTCATGCACTACAAAAAAAACTGGCCAATTATCAAGTGTTTGCTTTAAATCGCGATCAGTTAGATTTAAGCGACAAAGACGCCATTCGCCGCGTTGTACAAACCATTCAGCCCGATTTAATTATTAATCCAGCCGCCTATACAGCGGTTGATAAAGCTGAATCTGAGCCTGATTTGGCCTATGCGATTAATGCCATAGCGCCACAAGTTTTGGCGGAAGAAGCCGCTAAGATTAACGCGGCACTGATCCATTTTTCAACCGATTATGTTTATGACGGCTCGAAAATTGAGAGTTATGTTGAAACTGATGTTGTAAATCCATTGAGTGTTTACGGTAAAAGTAAGCTTGCAGGTGAGCTTGCCATTAATGCTGTTGGTTTACCGCATTTAATTTTGCGTACCAGTTGGGTATACGGCGCTTATGGTAAAAACTTTTTAAAAACCATTATTCGTTTAGCCGGTGAGCGCGAAAGTTTACGTATTGTGGCCGATCAGTTTGGCGCGCCTACTAGCTCTGAAAGTATTGCTGATGCCGTTATTGAGTTATTAAATACTTGGCAGCCGCATGATGCAAATCAAACAGGTATTTACCATTTTACTAATCAAGGTAAAACTTCTTGGCACGGATTTAGCAGTAAAATTGTTAATGAATACAATTGCTTAGCTGCAAGTAAAAGCTTACAAATGCTTAAAGCCAATGTGGAAAATATTGAGCCTATTACCACAGCCGATTATCCAACACCTGCGGCACGGCCTGCTAACTCAACTTTAAGCAATCAAAAGCTTAAGCAAGTGTTTAATGTGGCGCTACCAAGTTGGCAGCAAGGCTTACAGCAGGTGATGCAGTCGCTAGTATAAATATTAAAGCGGCATTAAAAGCTTAGCCTAATGCATCGGCCCAGCTGTTAGGCGTTTCATACAACCTAACGCGCTCTAATTTAAGATGGTTCCCGTAAGTGTCTTTGTACTGATGTTGTAATAGTTTGAATGCTTCTGCTGCCATATTTTCGGCCGTGGGAACGGTAGGGAACACCACCGTTTTGTGATTTGGCAGAGTGTTTAAAAAGTTAAGCACATCGGTATCGTCTTTAAACACTAAAAAAGCGTGATCCCACACATCAACCACGCTTTCTCTTGCAATACGTTTCACATCCGAAAAGTCCATAACCATACCACTTTCAGATAGATTATCTTGCGCAATAATATCGCCTGACAAGGTGATTTCAAGCGCGTAACGGTGGCCATGTAGATTGCGGCATTGGCTTTTGTGGCAAGGGATACGATGACCTGCATCGAATTCTAAACGGGTAGTAATGTGCATGCCGATATTATAGCATCAGCTAATATTGAAGCATTAAGAAGATGTGTGCTGCTTTGTCCAAATTACAAACGCATCAAACGGCATGGGTTTTGCAAAATAATAACCTTGGCATTTGTGGATTTTCATTTGCTTAATTAAATCCAAGCAATCTTTATCTTCAACACCTTCTGCTAACACTTCCTTACCTAAGCTGTTGGCTAGCATGGCAATTGATTTAACAATTTCAAAATCTTCAACAGAATATTTGATATCGCGCACAAAAGATTGATCAATTTTTATCAAATCAATTGGCATGGTGCGTAGCCTTGATAATGATGAAAACCCGGTACCAAAATCATCCAGCGCAAGCCTAAAGCCGCTTTCCGACAAGGAGTTAATAACCGAAGTCGATGATTCGTTGTATTCTAAAATGCCATTTTCGGTAATTTCAAGCACAATATCCTGCGTTTTAATTTTCCACAATGCAATGGCTTGCAGCAGCAAATGTGGTAATTCAACATCGTATAAATCTTCTGCACGTAGGTTAATGGTTAAGTAAATGGGCAGTTTATGCTCATTAATCAACTCGCTTGCATAGCGACAGGCCGAATTAATCAGCCAGCGCGTAAATAATTT
>JAYWCF010000005.1:0-2703 GCA_043780715.1 Methylotenera sp.
AGAAGTTTCTTTGCTAATTGATGCAGATGCACTTAATTTAATAAGCCTGCATACACATTTGCAAATAATACTTAAGAATCGGCAAGCTGAAACAATCATTACGCCACACCCTGCCGAGGCGGCGCGCTTGCTTAATACGACTGTGAAAGATATTCAGCAAAACCGTGTTGAAAGTGCGCAAAAATTAGCTTATAAATTTCAGGTGATCTGCGTGTTAAAAGGTGCTGGCAGCATTGTTGCCGATGCAAACGGTACTTGGTTTATTAACACTACAGGCAACCCTGGCTTGGCTAGTGGCGGCACGGGCGACGTATTAAGTGGCATTATTGGCAGCTTAATTGCGCAAGGACTTTCAGGATTGGAGGCTGCAAAGCTAGGCGTTTATGTGCATGGCGCAGCAGCCGATGCATTAGTGGCTAGCGACATTGGACCTGTAGGTTTGACGGCGTCTGAAGTCGCGCAAGAGGCTAGGCATCAGATTAATTTGCTAAACAAATTAGCACACAAAAACCTCAAACTTGAAGATAGGCTGGATTAATGTTGCTATGGTAGCTGCCAGCGCAACCAACTAAATAATATATTACCATAGCCATTACCACGCACGATATAAGTAGATTGCAGCGCCACTTGCTTATATTTAATTGAAAATAATGGTGCCAGCATAGGTATTGAAATGTAATCGGTACTTGCGCGAATCGTCACACCCGAAGTGTAGCCTATCCCAAAGTGTATATTGTCACTTGCACGCCATATTTTTTGAAAGCCGTAGCCTGCTATTGGCCATACTTCATCATGCGAATCTAAAAATACCGTTGCATAAATGCCTTGCCAATTAGCATCCTCATCAAGTGATATTTGCCTACACTTAAACCCCATGGCCGCTCGTTAACGCCGTCTGTTTTTTCTGCACTATAATAATGCCAGTTATGCCAAGTATTAATAGGGATAATAAAGCTAAGTCTTTGGCGATTGCCAAGTTTACGATAAGGTATCTTTAACATGCGAATAAAAGCTGGGTTTATCAGCTTCTTCGGCGCATGCATTTTGTAAATAAAACAGCATTACAAATGCCAAAGCAAAAAATACCCGATGTAATTGATATGCCAACATTGGTTTAAACAATTTCAATAAGGGTGATTAATGTCAGTGTATAAATGTCGCCTTGTAAGCGGCAATTTGGTTAAGCCTACGCTACGTTTTGCGGCTAAAATTTGGTAAATGCCCAATTCGCCACCTTCAAACTCCAACGCACTTGCAGCCATGTATAAGCGCCAAATGCGGTAAGTGGATTCATCAACTACTTCTAGCACTTGTGCATGGCGTTGCTCCAAGCGCGCCACCCATTGTCTTAGCGTTAGCGCGTAATGGGCACGCAATGACTCACAATCAGCAATTTCAAACTGTGCCCGTTCCATCTCGCGCGAGATATTACTCACCGTATCTAGCTGCCCATCAGGGAAAATGTAGCGATTAATAAATTCTGTCGACAATGTTTTTTGCCAGCCTTCAACATCATGCGTAATGCCATGATTGAGAAACAGGCCGCCTGGCTTTAATAATTGGTGAATGCAAGAAAAATATAAGGTCAAATTTTTTAAACCTACATGCTCAAACATGCCAACGCTGGCTATTTTATCAAAGTAAGCTTCACCTTTAATATCGCGATAATCACATAAATCTACAGTAACGCTATTTTGCAAGCCAGCTTGTACAATTTGTTGGCGTGCATAAGTTAATTGTTGCTGGCTTAAGGTTACGCCGTGCGCAATAACCCCATAATGCTTAGCTGCATGCAGCAGCAGCGCGCCCCAGCCGCAGCCAATATCTAAAAATTGTTCGCCCGCTTTTAACAACAGTTTTTTGCAAATATGATCAAGTTTGGCAAACTGCGCTTGCTCTAAAGTATTGTGCGTGTTTTCAAAATAAGCGCACGAATACACCATGTTTTTATCTAACCACAGTGCATAAAATTCGTTAGAAACATCATAATGAAACGCAACAGCGGCGTGATTTTCGGTTTTTGTATGTGATATTAAGCTGTTGCCAAACTTTAATACTTTATTCGACATATAGTTTTTATTATCGATCAATTGGTATTGATTACGCTGCATATTATTGCTGGGCAGCCTAATGGCTTTTAATAGGACAGTTAATTTATCGCGCCATGAAACTGCCATTGAATTAGCATCTTTAAGCTTAATTGCTGCAAAAAAATCACCTTCAATATCAATGTCGCCGTTAAAGTAGCTTTTTGCTAATAACATTGGATTATTATTTATTACGAGCAAACGAATAACATTAGGTTGATGGATGACTAAGGTAAATACTTCTGCAGCGTGTTTTTGCAGATTTTCCCCAATTAAAAATGTTTCCCCGTTCCATAAACGTATCGAAATACACGTATCACTATGCCTAAATAAACGCTTCAATATATCCGCAGCCATTTCCGCAGTTTTATTTGCGCGTTCTGCATAAGCATCATGCGCTTCAACCGTTTCTAAATTAAGTTGCGTTAAATTCACATGTTCAGATACATCAAACTTAGATGGCGCGCCCTTAGCATATAAGAAATCATCCATAATTTAGGTTTTTTTAATGGTTATAGAAATCGGTTTTTTTAAGGTTTAACAACCACTTGCCCACGAATTTCACCGTCAGGGTTAGCTGCTGTGTGCAAATTAACATACCATTTGCCCTCTAATA
>JAYWCF010000006.1:0-7578 GCA_043780715.1 Methylotenera sp.
CAAGAGCGCACAACTACCTTGCGCAATATAGCCAGCTGGCGTGTTAAAGAAACAGATCGCTTAACTGCCATGGCAACCGAATTGCGAAAAGTGGGCGCGACTGTTATTGAAGGTGCGGATTATCTAAGTATTACGCCACCAGCACAATTAACGCCAAATGCGGTGATTGACACTTATGACGACCACCGCATGGCGATGTGTTTCTCATTAGTTTCACTTGGCGGTGTGCCGATTACGATTAATGACCCAAAATGCGTCAATAAAACTTTCCCTAATTATTTTGAAGAGTTTAAAAAACTGGTCAGTTAATTAGTGCTAATAGCTCTAATAATTAATGCAAGTGCAACCAGCCCAAATTAACTGCTTTGGCATATTTTTCTGGGTTGGCTTGCTCAAAGTTTTTCCACGCTTTTTCGTGAAAATAAAAAACAACGGTATTGCAAGCTGGCTCAATTACGGCCAATAAACCGCCCACTACCGCACTGCCCGTTAACAAATAACCCACCGTAAACGCAACGCCAAAGTGTAAAATTGCAAATGAAATTGTTTTAGCCATTTTGGGCTCCTTATTAATGTAAGTTCATTATTGACTCATTAATTTTTTTAATCCAATTCATTGTTACTATCTATTTGATAAGTTTTTCTTATGACCAGCAACTCCTCATTTTTATCTATTCCTGTCATTGCGATTGACGGCCCTTCTGCCAGCGGCAAAGGTACTGTTGCTCAATTGGTAGCTGAAAAATTAAATTTTCACTATCTGGATTCTGGCGCGCTTTATCGTATTGTGGCTTTTGCGGCTTATAAAAATAACATTGAATGGAACGAAGCCGAAAAGCTTGGCGAATTGGCAAAAAGTTTGAACATTCAGTTTAGCCAGAGTGAAATTTATTTAGACGGTGACCGCATTACAGAAGCGGTTAGAAGCGAAGAAATGAGCCGTGGCGCATCGGAAGTGGCGATTCACCCGCCTGTGCGACATGCTTTATTGGACTTACAGCGCTCATTTCTTCAAGCGCCTGGCTTGGTGGGTGATGGCCGCGATATGGGTTCTGTGATTTTCAAAGACGCCGTGCTTAAGATTTTTTTAACCGCCAGCGTACAAATACGCGCTGAGCGTCGCTACAAACAGCTAACGAATAAAGGCTTAACTGCCAATTATGCGCAAATTTTAGCCGACCTGCAAAGTCGCGATGAACGTGATAGCCAACGTAGCGCCGCGCCGCTCATCCAAACAGCCGATGCCCTGCTATTAGAGACCTCTGAATGCAGTATTGAGCAAGCGGTACAATTCGTTTTAAACGCCTATCAAAAACAGCTATAAATAGCCATTAAAAAATAGTGTAAATACAACACAAAAAATGCATTAAGTCATTGAACACAAGCTATTTTTTGTGTAACATGCACGATTCGTGTTGAGTTTAAAACAATATTATTGTTCGCTTAACGTTTAACAACTGCCCCACTGCTAGGTGGGAACGCTTAAAGCTGTTTTCAGTGCTTTGAAAATAACTTTGAGTATTATTTAGGTAACTCTTTTAATGGCTTCTACTTCTAACTCTACCCCATCTTCGATGGAATCTTTCGCCGCGCTTTTTGAAGAAAGCTTGGCACGTCAAGAAATGCGTTCTGGTGAGGTGATCACCGCCGAGGTTGTATCGATTGATAACGACCACGTGATTGTTAACGCTGGCTTAAAATCTGAAAGCGTCATTGATGCTGCAGAATTCAAAAATGCTCAAGGTGAGCTTGAAGTGGCTGTTGGCGACTTCGTAAAAGTATGTATCGAAAAATTGGAAGATGGCTTTGGCTCTACCCAACTTTCTCGCGAAAAAGCGAAGAAAATGGAAGCTTGGCTTGATTTAGAAGACGCCATGAACGAAGGCCGTGTTGTTAAAGGTTTCGTATCTAGCCGTGTTAAAGGTGGTTTACGCGTTTCTGTTAATGGCATCATGGCTTTCTTGCCAGGTTCATTGGTTGATATTCGCCCTGTTAAAGACACTACTCCATTCGAAAACAAAGAGTGGGATTTCAAAGTAATTAAATTAGACCGTAAACGCAACAATATCGTGGTTTCTCGTCGTGCTGTAATGGAAGTTAGCATGGGTGCAGACCGTGAAGCGTTGATGGGCACATTGCAAGAAGGCGCAATCATTAAAGGTATTGTTAAAAACATTACTGATTATGGCGCATTCGTTGATTTGGGGGGCATCGATGGCTTACTACACATTACCGATTTAGCATGGCGTCGCGTTAAGCACCCATCAGAAGTGCTAACAGTTGGTGAAGAAGTTGAAGCCAAAATCTTGAAATTCGATCAAGAGAAAAACCGTGTTTCATTAGGTATTAAACAATTAGGCGATGACCCATGGGTTGCTTTAACACGCCGTTACCCAGTAAGCACACGCTTATTTGGTAAAGTATCTAACATTACGGATTATGGCGCATTCGTTGAAGTAGAACCAGGTATCGAAGGTTTGGTGCACGTTTCAGAAATGGATTGGACTAACAAAAATATTCACCCAGGCAAAATCGCTCAGTTAGGCGACGAAGTTGAAGTGATGATTCTTGAAATTGACGAAGATCGTCGTCGTTTATCATTAGGTATGAAACAGTGTAAAGCCAACCCTTGGGATGACTTCTCTGCAACACACGCTAAAAACGATAAAGTGTCTGGTCAAATCAAATCAATCACTGACTTTGGCGTGTTTATCGGCCTAGCTGGCGGTATTGATGGTTTAGTACATTTATCTGATTTATCTTGGACTCAAACTGGCGAAGAAGCGATTCGCAACTTCAAAAAAGGTGACGAGTTACAAGCCATTATTTTAGCAATCGATGTTGAGAAAGAGCGTATTTCTCTAGGTGTTAAACAACTTACTGAAGATCCATCAGGTGCAACACCTTCATCATCTAGCGATGACAAAGCAGCAAAACCTAAAGCAAAACCTGCTAAAACTAAAGTTGAAGATAGCTCAACTAAAGCAGCAGATGACGCAGCAGCAGCAGGTACAACTAACCTTGGCGCTTTATTAAAAGCAAAAATGGATAGCAAGAAGTAAAAGTAGCAGTAAAAAGCTAGTTTGATGTTAATCGATATTAATTTTAAAAACGTTTAAACGTTTGATAATTACAAGCTAAATTAAAGGCAACTATAAGCCATGACAAAATCAGAATTAATTAATTTATTAGCAGAGCGTTTTCCACAACTAGTTGTGAAAGACGCTGAGTTATCTGTTAAAGCCATCTTAGATGCGATGACCGATAACTTATCAACTGGCGAACGCATTGAAATTCGCGGCTTCGGTAGTTTTAGCTTAAATTACCGTCCACCACGTTTGGGCCGCAACCCAAAAACTGGTAGCAAAGTGCAAGTGCCTGCCAAACATGTACCGCACTTTAAAGCTGGTAAAGAGTTGCGCGATCGCGTTGATTCAGCCACATAAATAGTTTTTAGTAGCCAATATTAAAAATGACATTTGAATAACGGTACTTAGAAATAAGTACCGTTTTTTTACGTCCCCATATACAGGTCTTAACCATTAGTCATTGTGCTTAAGCTTAGGTAAAATACGTTTAGATAAAATTTTGAATAAAATAGTTAAATGATGATTGAATTTGAATATTGGTGGCTTTTAGTGCTCCCGCTCTTTTTTACGCTGGGCTGGATTGCCGCGCGTGTCGATATTCGGCAATTGCTATCTGAATCCACTACCCTACCTGCCGCCTATTTTAAAGGGCTTAACTTTTTAATTGGCGATCAGCATGACAAAGCGGTAGAGGCATTCAGTGAAGCCGTGCAAGCCAATAGTGATTCATTAGAGCTGCATTTTGCTTTAGGCAGTTTATTTAGACGCACAGGCGAAACCGATCGCGCCATTAATCTGCATGTTAATTTGCTGGATAAAAAAGAACTTACAGAGCCGCAAAAAAACGCTGTTAAAGCAGAACTAGCGCAGGATTACTTAAAAGCCGGCTTATTTGATCGCGCCGAAGAGTTGTATAAAGGCTTAGAAGACCAACGCTACAAACAACCTGCCCTGCGTGCCTTATTAGAAATTTATGTGCGTGAGCGCGAATGGGCGCAAGCCATTACCACCGCAACCGAGCTAGAGCGCTTATCTGGCGTGCCTTTTAGAGTGGAAATTGCACAGTATTATTGCGAATTAGCTATGAACTTTATCATCGCGCAAAATGCCGATGCCGCGCGCAGCCAACTTGCATTAGCTTTAGATGCCAATAAAAATTGTATTCGCGCCAATGTATTATTGGGCGATATTGAAGCCAGTGCGGGCCAACACCAAACCGCTATCTCGTATTGGAAACGCATTGAATTTCAGCAATCCGATTACTTAGGATTAGTAGCCGGCAAAATGCTCAAAAGTTATCGCGCAGCCAATCAACTAAAAGATGGTTTAGCGCAATTAAATACTTATATTGAAACGTATAAATTACCTTCTTTGATGTCTGTTTTATATGAAGCGACCTTAACTGAAGAAGGTGCGATTAGCGCGGCTAAATTGGCGAGAAATGAGTTAATCCGCCAACCTAGCTTGACTACGCTAGATCAATTGCTACAAGCGCGCGCCATGGCGGATGATGTGAATAATCAAGATGTGCAATTAATGCAACAAACCGTGCGCAACGCCATTGGCAATCGCGCGGCTTATCATTGTAACCAATGCGGCTTTCGCGCTAAACAATATCACTGGCAATGCCCTGCTTGTAATGCATGGGAATCCTTGCCTGCTGAGCCTTCAGAGGCCATAAGCCGCGAAATGACGGTTAAAAAATCCAACCAAAAATAAATACTTAAAAGCTAAATAATGAATGATTCAAAAATTCCAGATTCTAAAGTTCTTGATTGTAAAGTTATAGTCGCGCTAGATTATGCCGACTCTACCAGCGCACTTAATCTGGTTAACCAACTAGACCCAAGCTTATGTAAGCTTAAAGTGGGCAAAGAATTATTTACCGCTGCTGGGCCGCAATTAGTTGAACAACTAGTCGCTAAAAACTTTCAAGTATTCTTAGATTTAAAATTTCATGATATTCCCAACACCGTTGCAAAAGCCTGCGAAGCGGCTAGCAACCTTGGCGTTTGGATGCTTAATGTACATGCCAGCGGCGGAAAAGCCATGATGGAAGCCGCGCTTGAAGGTATTAACAAAAGCAAACATTCGCCCTACCTGATTGCCGTTACCGTACTCACCAGCATGAGCCAAGCCGATTTAGATGAAATTGGTGTTGAAAATAGCATTGAAAATCAAGTACTTAAATTGGCTCAGCTTACCCAACTGGCTGGCTTGCATGGCGTTGTGTGTTCAGCGCTTGAGGCGCCATTATTAAGGCAGCAACTTACGCAGGATTTTCTATTAGTCACGCCAGGCATACGTCCTGCCACTGCCAGCAAAGACGATCAAACACGCATATTAACTCCAACTCAAGCATTGGCCGCGGGCGCAAGCTACTTGGTGGTTGGCCGCCCTATCACTCAAGCCAGCAATCCATATGAAGCACTAGTTGCCATTAATGAAGAAATTATTTCTAAAAACTAGTTTCAATATGGTTTTTAGTCAATTAAAACAGTAAACTGGTGTAGATGACCATGCTTGTCAGATAATTTTTATAGGAGAATCAAATGAAAAAAATACTAATCGCCTTACTTGCTAGCCTTGCATTCAGTTTTAACGTTTTTGCGGCGGTAAATTTAAACACTGCTACTTTACAAGAACTAGAATCGTTAAATGGTATTGGTCCAGTTAAAGCACAAGCCATTATCGATTACCGCAAGAAAAATGGTGGTTTTAAATCAGTGGATGAATTAGAAAAAGTAGACGGCGTGGGTGAGATTACCTTAAAAAACTTACGTAACGAAGTAAGTGTTAGCGGTAGAACAAGTGTTGTAGTTCCAGCCACTCAAAATAAAGAGTCTAAACCTGCTAAAGTGACTAAAGCAAATGATAGTAAAGAAAAACAAACAAAATCTGTTGGTACCGAACAAGCCGCAAGCTCTGGCAAGGTTGCCGATAGCAAAGAAGTTAAGACAGAAAAACCCGTTAAAGAAACAAAAGCAAAAGAGATAAAGCCAGTTGACACTAAAGCTGGGGCCGCTGATAAAGCGAAAGAAGTTAAAACTGAAAATGCAGATAAAGCAGCTGATGCGGCAAAAGCAGATAAAAAAGCAGTAGCGGACGCAAAAAAAGCTGAGAAAAAAGCAGCTGCAGACAAAAAAGCAGCCGATAAAAAAGCGGCGGCTGATGCCAAAAAAGCAGCAGCTAAAACAGATACAAAGACGAATTAGCTTGAAAAAATTATCTAAATTAAATTGTTATAAAATTTAAGCATTAAAAAAGCCCCGATTTTGGGGCTTTTTTTAATTTCAAACTAATGATTTCAGATTAAATCATCTAAATCAATTTAATCATCATGATCATCATGTTTATCATGACCGTAAGCGTGACCATTACCATGTTTGTGCTTATATTTTTTGCCATTACGATCATTATCGTAGTAGTTATTGCGTGAACCTGATGATCTATTTGGCTCAGCAATTACTTTACCTGCAACTGCACCACCTGCGCCACCCAAGCCTGCGCCAACAATCGCGCCAGTGCCAGAGCCACTCACTCTGCGCCCTACGTAAGCACCACCAGCACCACCTGCTGCACCACCTATAACAGCACCTGCTTGTCCTTCGCCTTTAGTTGTTACGGCGCCACCTAAGCCGCCGCCCACTGCACCACCTAGGACTTCACCAGTGCTTCCACCAACAATACCACCAAGAGCTGTTCCTGCGGCTGCGCCCAAACCACCACCAACGGCGGTTTTAGCATTGCTGTCTGCAGCAAATGCTTGGCCAGATAATAATAAAACTGCTAATAATGGAGCGTGAATATATTTCATTGCGAGTTCCTTTTTAATCATTTTTAATCGTTAGTTACAAAGCATATGCTTTAGTAAGTATAATTTTACTAGGTTTTAGAAATTAGCAAATAAGCTAATTCTGAAAAAGATGTAGGCGAATTCCTACAATCATTTACACTTTATTTAACGCGCATACCAGCCATTGCGCCTACATCTGGCGTTAATATAAATGGTCCGCCGCGCTCATCACTGGCGGCTAACACCATGCCCTCACTCATACCAAACTTCATTTTGCGTGGTGCAAGGTTGGCAACCATCACGGTATTGCGACCAATTAAAGTAGCGGGGTCATAAGCGGATTTAATGCCTGCGAATACTTGGCGCGGCTTACCCTCACCAATATCAAGCGTCAGTTTTAATAATTTTTCAGCACCCTCTACATGTTCAGCATTAACGATTGTTGCAATGCGTAAATCCACTTTGGTAAAATCATCAATGCTGATATATTCGGCTTCAGGCAGCGCATTTAAAACTGGCGCAACTTTAGCCGCAGTTGGTGCAGCCACTTGTGCTGTTGCAATTAAATTTTCCTTATTCGCTTCTGTCATGGCTTCAATCAATTTTGGGTCAACGCGGGCAATTAAATGGGTGTATTCGTTAATCGCATGTTCTGGGGCTAGGCTAGAATTTATGCTTGCCCAATTAAGTGCT
>JAYWCF010000007.1:0-19431 GCA_043780715.1 Methylotenera sp.
GCACCCGGCACCAAGGTTACGGTTTTGCCTGATAGCACAAAGGGGCGTAAATCGACATGGCGCGGCGCAATGCCTGCCTCAACCAATGTTGGACAAGTCGATAACGCCAAGGTTGGCTGGGCAATATAATTGGATGGTTTCGATAAAATGCGTAATCTAAATTCTTCAATTTCTTGTTTGGTAGACGCTGGCCCAACCAACATGCCATAACCGCCAGAACCTTGCACTTCTTTCACTACTAGCTCATGCAAGTGTTCTAAGGTGTATTGCAAATCGGCTTCTTTGCTCAACTCATAAGTCGGCACATTTTCTAAAAGTGGCTCTTCACCCAAATAAAATTTAATCATTTCTGGCACATATATATAAGTGGCTTTATCGTCTGCTACGCCCGTGCCTACTGCGTTTGCCAGTGTTACGCCGCCATTGCGATACACCGAAAGCAGACCTGGCACGCCCAACATAGAATCGGCGTTAAATACCAATGGATCAATGTAATCGTCATCAATACGCCTGTAAATCACGTCTACTTTTTGCGGGCCTTGCGTGGTGCGCATATAAACGGCATTATTTCGCACAAATAAATCGGTTCCTTCTACCAGCTCAATACCCATTTGTTGGGCGATAAATGCATGCTCAAAATAAGCGCTGTTGTACGCACCGGGCGATAGTAAAACCACCGTTGGATCTTGTATGCCATGCTGGGCTACCGCGCGCAAATTCTTGAGTAGCACTTGCGGGTAATGATCGACCTGCGCGATGTGATAACGGCGGAATAATTCAGGAAAAAGCCGCATCATCATTTTGCGGTCTTCTAGCATGTAAGACACGCCAGACGGTGTACGCAGATTGTCTTCCAGCACATAAAATTGTGATTCTGACGTGCGCACTAAATCGATACCCGCAATATGCGCGTAAATTTGGTTGGGCACATCCACGCCATACATTTCTGGGCGATATTGGCTATTGGCCAAAATGCTGGCGGGCACAATACCCGCTTGAATAATCTCTTGTTTGTGATAAATATCATGCAAAAACATGTTCAAGGCTTTTACGCGTTGAATCGCCCCAGCCGATAATTTCGACCATTCTTTGCCAGAAATTAAACGCGGAATCACATCAAACGGAATCAAACGCTCTGCACCATCCGCCTCACCATACACGTTAAACGTAATGCCCACGCGGCGAAACAGCAACTCCGCCTCTTGGCGTTTACTTTCTAATTGATGGTGCGGAATATCCTTAAGCCAATCTTGATAAGCCGTGTAAATGTGGCGCACACGCTGTTCATTTGGCTTTTCGCCTAGATTGTCATTTTGCTTGTATGCATCAAATTGCATTTCATCGAAAAACGCTTGTGGAGATTTTTGCATGATTACATTCTTTAATTATTAAGTTTGTTAAAAAGCTTAATTCACTTTAAAACTTATTAAAGAGCTATGCAAGGCGTATGCCAGATTAATTTTTGTTTAAAAACAATTGGTTGGCATATTATTTTATATCGACGTAAAAATTATGCACATTAACGGTGCGCTTAAAATAGAATTTTTTAAGGCGCGCCATAGAATAGTGCATTCGTTGTTATTGTTAGTAGTTAAGGCTTGTAGTTAATCAATGTAGTTATTCAATATTTTGAATTTGCTCGCGCATTTGCTCAATCAACACTTTAAGCTCCATCGAAATTTGGCTGGTTTCTACCGCCACCGATTTAGAGCCGAGCGTATTCGCTTCGCGATTCATTTCTTGCATTAAAAAATCTAAACGCTTACCCACCGCGCCACCTGCTTGCAAAATGCGCTTTACTTCAGAAATATGTGAATCTAAGCGTGACAATTCTTCATCTACATCAATGCGTTGCGCGTACAACACCATCTCTTGCCGAATTCGGTCATCGTCATGGCTATTGGTCGCCTCATGTAATTTGGTGCTTAACTTTGCCTGATATTGCGCCACTAAATTAGGCATCATCGGCTTAACTCTGGTCACATGCTGCTCAATTTGCTGCAATCTATCTAGAATAACCGCTTTTAGTTTTTCACCTTCACGCGCGCGCGCATCAATCAAATGTTGCAAAACTTGATTCAACACTTGTTTAAAATCCGCTTCTAGCGCATCAGTATCAATCGCTTCAGACATCATCACGCCTGGCATACGCAAAATATCCAACATATTCACAGGCTGTGTATGCGGAAAATACTGCGCGGCGGTTTTGGCGCTTTCGGCTATTTGTTGCAAAACGGTGTGGTTAAGCTGCGGCACACTATCCATGCCTGCTTCGCGCATCATACTCATGCGAATATCCACTTTGCCGCGGCCCAATTTGGCCTGAATTAATTCGCGCGCGGTGGCTTCAAATACGCGTAAATTGTCATCTAATTTTAGTTGTAACTCTAAATAACGGTGATTAACCGAGCGGCATTCAACCATTAAAACACCTTGTTTAGTGTTGTATTCTTGCGACGCATAGCCTGTCATGCTTAATATCATGGTTGTACTCTTCAGTTTATTTGTTAAAGTAATTTGTGATAATTGTATCAAACCCCTATGATTTGACGTGTTTTTTATGCGAGAATGCCAGAATAAGTTGATTAAAGTTGCAAACTCTTATTAACAAAACTAGGTTTATCGCACGCGACATTTGACGCAGTACCGATACTAAATGGCCACACTTAAAAACCAATCTTTGCCTGTTGGCTATATTCTGCAGGATTACATTATCACCCGCGTGTTAAGCACGGGTGGCTTTAGTTTTGTGTATTTGGCGCAAGACATGAACAAGAATATTGTGGCCATTAAAGAATACATGCCCACTGGTTTAGCCTTGCGCGAAGATGGCGCAACCGTGCTGCTGGGCAGCGATGACGATGCCGCCACCTTTAAGCACGGCCTAAAATGTTTTTTTGAAGAAGGCTTAGCGTTAGCCAAAATTGATCACAAAAATATTGTGCGCGTGGTTAATTTCTTTAGAGAAAACAGCACCGTTTACATGGTGATGCAATATGAGCGCGGCAAATCGCTACAAGATTTTATTCTTTCGCAACCCGAACCAGTAAACGAAAAATTTGTGCGCCGCGTGTTTGGCGAGCTGCTAAACGGCCTGCGCGAAGTGCATACACAAAAGCTGTTGCACTTGGATATTAAGCCCGCCAATATCTATATTCGGTTAGATGGCTCACCCGTGTTGCTGGATTTTGGCTCTGCACGCCAAACATTAACGCAAACACAATCTAAATTGTCACCCAGCTACACGCCCGGCTTTGCGCCGCCAGAACAGTATTTTGAGCGCAAACAATTAGGCCCGTGGAGCGATATTTATAGCGTGGGCGCCAGCATGTATTCTTGCTTGGTGCGCTCAGCGCCTATGGCGGCTAATCAGCGCGTTAAAAATGATTTTTTAGCGCCAGCCACCAAAGTGGGCAAGGGAATTTATACGCAAGAGCTGCTGCAAATTATTGATAATTGCCTAAAACTTAATTATTTGGAGCGGCCACAAAGTGTGTTTTCTTTGCAAAAAACCTTATTTGAAATTGTGCCGCCGCTTGAAGTTAAAAAACACAGCTTGGCCAGAAAAATCAAAGACGTTTTAAACAAACCGCTTTAAGATATGACTGACTTATTCACTACACACTAATATTCCATAATCGCTGCTTAAATGAAATTCTCTATCTACCAAAATAGCCGTCAAGGCCCCAGAAGTTATAACCAAGACCGTTTGGCTTATTCTTACAGTAAAGATGCTTTATTGTTGGTGTTGGCAGATGGCATGGGCGGCCACCGCAATGGCGAAGTGGCGGCGCAGTTGGCGGTTAAAACCTTAACCGATGCTTTTCAACGTTTGGCTGTGCCATTTTTAAGCAGCCCAGCCAAATTTTTAATCGATCATATTCAGCAAGTGCACGATATGATTGATAACGTGACGCAAAGGGAAGAGTTAATCGAATCGCCGCGCACCACCATTGTGGTGGCGATTATTCAGCGCGGATTTTTGTATTGCGCGCATGTAGGCGATTCTAGGTTATACCACTTTCGCGAAGGTCATTTGCTGTTCCGCACGGAAGACCATTCTGTGGTGCAATCGCTGTACAAAAAAGGCATGATCACCAAAGAGGAAATGAAAACGCATCCTTATAAAAATAAGGTTTACAACTGCTTAGGTGGCGAAACGCCGCCGCAAATTGATTTATCAGACCGTTTTGAATTATTTGAAGGCGACACCATTTTGCTGTGTACCGATGGCGTTTGGGGCGTTTTGAGCGATCAGAAAATTAAAGAAATCATCCAGCAAAATGTAGTGATTGCCGATGCCACGAATAAATTGATGGATAGCGCCGAATTTGCCAGCGATGAACGCGGCGATAATATGAGCGCGATTGGCTTGCAATGGGGCGATAGGCAACAAAGTAGCACTGCTGTTTCGACCCAATTGATGCCTTTGGGCGAAACCACCACTATTATGAACACGGTTCAGCAACTTAATAAAGATGACATGGATTTAAACGATTTGTCGGATGATGATATCGAAAGTACGATTGCCGAGATTCAAAACGCGCTGAATAAAACCCAGCAAAAACCAAAAATCTAGCCCAAATGCCGCATTAAGTTACTTAATCTGAATAATGCATGGCTTATAATAGCCATCTACTTCTTTATAGATTAAGCACTTACTATGCAAAACGCTACCGCCCAAACCAACACCCGCCCAAGCCAGCGCGCCAATAATCAGCTACGCAGCGTTGAAATCATTCGTCATTACACTAAACATGCCGAAGGCTCTGTTTTGGTTAAATTTGGCGATACGCATGTGCTATGTACAGCCAGCGTAGAAGAAAAAGTGCCTGGCTTTTTAAAAGGTAAAAATCAAGGCTGGGTAACGGCAGAATATGGCATGTTGCCGCGCAGCACCGGCAGCCGAATGGATAGAGAAGCGGCAAAAGGCAAACAATCTGGCCGCACCCAAGAAATTCAACGCTTAATTGGCCGCAGCTTGCGCGCGATTATCGACCTTGAAAAATTGGGCGAACGCAGTGTGCATATCGATTGTGATGTGATTCAAGCCGATGGCGGCACGCGTACTGCCAGCATTACAGGTGCTTATGTGGCCTTGCATGATGCGATTTCTACCTTATTAAAATCAGGCAAAATCACTGAAAACCCACTTAAACAAGCGGTTGCCGCGATTTCGGTTGGCGTTTATAAAGGCACGCCTGTTTTAGATTTAGACTATATTGAAGACTCTGACTGCGATACCGATATGAACGTCGTGATGACGGCGGATGGCGGCTTTGTAGAGATTCAAGGCACAGCGGAAGGCGAACCGTTTGCGCGCGAAGCCATGAACGCCATGCTGGATTTAGCCGCTAGCGGTATTAGTGATTTGCTAGCCAAACAAAAAGCCGTATTAAGCCTATAAATACTAGGTGTTTAAAAAGTATGTTTAAACAATTAGTGATTGCTTCAGGCAACCAAGGCAAGCTGGCCGAAATTCAAGCTTTGTTACAGCCGCTTAATATCGAAGTGTTGCCGCAATCGGCTTTTAATGTGTCCGAAGCGGCAGAGCCACATTGCACCTTTATTGAAAACGCCTTAGCAAAAGCGCGCCACGCCAGCTTGGCCACTGGCTTGCCCGCTTTAGCAGATGATTCTGGCTTGTGCTTAGAAGCCTTGCAAGACGCGCCAGGCGTGCATTCTGCTTACTTTGGCGGTGAACCCAGAAGTGACGCCAACAATAATGCACATCTGCTTAAATCCCTAAAGCAATATGAAAACCGTTTTGCGCATTATTATTGCTGCTTGGTGCTAGTGCGCAAACATGACGACCCGCAACCGCTGATTGCCGAAGGAATTTGGAAAGGCTCTATTTTAAAAAAAGCGCGTGGCGATAATGGTTTTGGCTATGATCCGCTATTTTTAGACGCCATTACAGGCAAATCGGCCGCCGAATTAACGCCAGAAATTAAAAATAAACTTAGCCACCGCGGCCATGCCTTGCGTAAAATGTTGCAATTGATTCAACACTTAACTTATTGATATTAATGATGAAACCTTTACCCACTTGGCTGCGTGACGATAAGAGTATTGTTGCCTGCACCGAAAAAATCAAAGTGATGCAGGAAAATTTTGAAGAGATTCAACAAATGATGCAAGACGCCTTTGAAGACGGCTTGCTGATGGAAGTGAATGAAGTGCAAATGCGCGAAGTATTGCACCAGTTGGTAGATGCGCTGGCGAATCCCTATCCTAAAAATAATTAGAAAAATATCTTCTCTATTAAACGCTTATTCACCCACCCAATTCTCAAGCTTTAAATCAGATACGCGTTCAAACTCTCTCACGTTGTTAGTCACTAAAATCAAACCTTCGGCGCGCGCATGCGCGGCTATCCATAAATCGTTATTGCCGATTGGCGTGCCTTGTTTTTGCAAGCTTGCACGTATTTCGCCGTAGTGAAGGCTTGTGTCAATAGTCATTGCTAGCACAGGGATTGCTAGGCTTAATTTTTCCAAGCTTGACAGCACTTGTTTACGTTGCTGGCTTTTTTGTGCGCCAAATTGCAACTCGCCAAAGGTAATCACCGACATGCCTACTTCACCTTCGGCCAAGGCTTGAAAACGTGCTGTTAGTGCAGGATGTTGTTGTTTGGTTAAATAAATACAGATGTTGGTATCAAGCAAATATTTAGGCATTACAAGCTTTCGCGCACTTGTGGCGCACTATCTTCACGCCCTTCTGCCATAAAGTCTTTAGGCAAACTGGCAAAAATAGCCAACGCATCGGCTGGTGTATAGCGTTTTTCGCGCAGCACAACCTCATCGCCGCGCTGAAAAATCTCAACATCTTTTGCGTTAAAGCGAAACTCTTTGGGCAAGCGCACCGCTTGGCTGTTGCCCGATTGAAATATGCGTGCAGTATTCATACTTATCTCCTTAATAATATACAAAAAGTATATACTTTAGCAGGACTTTGTCAAGCGCAAAAATAGTTACAATGGCCGTTTTTGCGTACAATGTGCGGCGTGATTCCAATTATTCCCATCCACGATTTTAAGCCAATCAACACTACCTCACCTGTTTTAGGTGATGCGACTCTTTCTGGCCTGACCAACCCACCACCGTTAGCGCTATATATCCATATTCCGTGGTGCGTTAAAAAGTGTCCTTATTGCGATTTTAATTCGCACGAATCGCGAAACGAAATCCCTGAAAAGCGTTATGTGGCGGCGTTGATTGCGGATTTGGAGCAAAGTGTGCCGCGCGTGTATGGGCGCAAAATTAAAAGTGTGTTTTTTGGTGGCGGTACGCCAAGTTTATTTTCGGCGGAATCGATTGATGAAATTTTAAGTGCGGTGCGCATGTTAACGCCACTTGAATACGGTGCTGAAATCACATTAGAAGCTAACCCAGGCACTGTGGAAATTGCGCGCTTTGCTGGATATAAGCAAGCAGGCGTTAATCGTATTTCGCTGGGCATTCAAAGTTTTAATGCAGATTACTTAAAGGCGCTTGGCCGCATTCACGATGATAAACAAGCGATTGCCGCGGCTGAGTTGGCGCTGAGTACGTTTGAGCGTGTGAATTTGGATGTGATGTATGCGTTGCCTAATCAAAGTTTAGAGCATGCGCTGCAAGACGCACGGCAAGCATTGGCGCTGAATCCAGACCATTTATCGTTTTATCATTTAACTTTAGAACCCAACACACCGTTTCACCGCACGCCGCCCAGCTTGCCTGATGATGATGTCAGCGCGGATATGCAGGAGCAGATTGAGGCTTTGCTGGCTAAGCATGGTTATGAGCATTATGAAACGTCTGGCTTTTGTAAACCTAAAAGTCAATCACGCCACAACTTAAATTACTGGCAATTTGGCGATTATTTGGGCATTGGTGCAGGCGCGCATTCTAAACTGAGCTATCACGATAAAGTCACCCGCGAAACGCGGCATAAGCACCCAAAAGCGTTTATGGAAAACGCTGAAAATGGCAACGTGGTGGATAATAGCTGGCATATTGCGCAGGCCGATTTAGGTTTTGAATTTATGATGAACGCGCTGCGTTTAAGCGATGGCGTTGAAGTGAGTTTGTTTCAGCAACGCACAGGATTAAGCTTGCAAGCGATTCAAACAGGATTAACAAAGGCCACTCAAAAAGGCTTAATTACTCAAGATTTAAAACGCATTAAACCCACTTTATTGGGCCAGCGCTATTTAAACGATTTATTGGCTTTATTTTTAGACTAATTATTTTGCTCTAGCGCTTTGCGCGCGTCTAATAAACTAATCAGCAATAAAATTTCATTTAATACGCCATGACTAAAGCCTGAGCGTTCGCCGTCACGATTATCGGTAATCAAGCTTTCTAAATACACTCTGGCTAGCTCGCTTGGCCAAACCGCGTCTAATTTTTCCATAATATGCGGAAAATCTTCTAAATGCTGAGGTACGATAATTTGAGCATCGGTATGCGCAGGTTCGGTTTCGTACCAAACAGGGGTCATCACATTAAACATAATGTGCATGCTTTTAGCGAATTTTTCAAACTCGGCTTTTGCGTGCTGTTTTCTAAATATTTCAAGCAAATACAGCCAATGATTAATCGATACTTTTGGTTGCGCTTCAATGGTCAACTTTAGATGGGCAATGGCATCTTGCGTGCGATTAATGCTCATCAGCAGTTTGGCTTCTTCTAATGTTGAGCTCGCTTTTGCTTGCTCATCCAGCATTTCACTGTTTAAAAAGCCGCTAGCAGATGCGCTATGGTTACTTCTAGCCGCGCCCGATTGCACGGCTAATTCTTGCTCGGTATCTTGCCATACACCGTCAAAATCGGTCAGCGTGTCATCCATTGGTTTACTGTTGTTAAATTGCTCAAGCAAGCGCAGGCGTTTTTGTCTCATAAAATAAGCGGCTGCGCTCAGTAAAGCCATTAGGGCTAATAGCGCTAATAATCCATATCTTAACCAATCAAATGCTGGCTGCGCGGCAGGTTTTGCTGCCTGTTGTAAATCGGATGACTGTGGCAAATTATTGCTAAGCTTAACGGCAGGCGCGGCGGCGGTTGGTGCTTGATTCAGATTTTTAAATACTTTTTTAACTGGGGCTGCTTGCACAACAACCGGTGTTTCTGCCGCAATTATTGCCGTTGTAACTGTATTGGCAACGCTGCTACTGGCTACGTTACTTGTTATCACTTTAGTTTCTGGCGCGGCCACATTAACAGGCAAGCGCAAGGTTTTATCAAAAACCAATTTTAAGCTGTTAAATTTATCTTGCAGCACGCCTAATCGGGCATGCAAACGCTCTAGCTCGGCTTTTAAAAACGCATTTTTAGTCAGCAGTGCCTCATATTCTTGCAATAAAAAAGCCGGTAACTTGCTAACGGCTTGATTAATGTTATAGCTTAAATGCATATTTTGCCGCTTAACCTTAGCGCGCTTGGCTTCAATAGCATTGGCTTTTTTTGATAGTGATTTAAGCGTAGGGATTTGCAATAAAGTGGGCTCAACAAATGGATTGCTGGCCTTTAATTTTGGCTCAATATCCGCATTTAAAGCGAGCGTTTCTGCCACAAATTGCTGGCGCATGACTTTATTTTTAGGGTAAAACAAACGGGCAATATCATTCAAACTTTCGCCCGGAATGGCTGGCCACGCCATGGTGGTTGATGTGTCTTCTGCGCTTAATTTACCGGCGCCCATTGTTTGCGACATGCTGAGATCGGATGCGCTTACACTCGATGAGCTGGCATTTGAAGTAGCACTGTCTTCAATCTGATTATTTGAGCTTAATGGCTTAGTTTCAACTTCGCTAGTATTATCATTATTAATGTTAGCTTCAGCTGGCAATGTGCTGCTTAAAGCGTTTTCATCGATGACGCCATCAATAGCACGCACTGTGCTGCCAAAAACTAGCGCTATTAATAAGGCAAAGATGAATTTAAGTTTCACAGTTTTTATTGACTCAAATACAGGCGCGCGCGTTCAATCGCTTTTTTTACTTGCACAGGCGCGGTGCCGCCAATATGGTTGCGGCTGGCTAGTGAGCCTTCTAAGGTTAAAACCGCGTAAACATCGTCGCCAATCATGGCGCTAAATTGCTGCAAATCGGCCAATGGCATATCGGCCAAATCACATTTTTTTTCCACTGCATGCTTTACCGCCAACGCCACTGCTTCGTGCGCATCTCTAAACGGCATGCCTTTTTTCACCAAATAATCGGCTAAATCGGTGGCGGTAGCAAAGCCCTCAAGGGCGGCTTGGCGCATATTGGCTTTGTTCACTTCAATGCCGCGCAACATATCTGCATAAATCGCCAGCGTCATCAAAATGGTATCCGCGGTATCAAATAGCGGCTCTTTATCTTCTTGATTATCTTTGTTGTAAGCCAGCGGTTGACCTTTCATTAAAGTAAGCAAAGCAACTAGATTGCCATTTACACGCCCAGTTTTACCACGCACCAACTCTGGCACGTCTGGATTTTTCTTTTGCGGCATAATAGATGAGCCGGTACAAAAACGGTCGGCGATATCCACAAAGGCAAATCTAGGGCTAGACCATAAAATTAACTCTTCAGAAAAGCGCGATAAATGCGTCATTAATAAAGCACTGGCGGCGGTAAATTCAATGGCAAAATCGCGGTCACTGACAGCATCTAGTGAGTTTTCGCACACGCCATCAAAACCTAAACTGGCTGCCACCATTTCGCGATTAATTGGATAGCTAGTACCAGCCAGCGCAGCGGCGCCCAGCGGCAAATAATTGATGCGTTTGCGGCAATCGGCAAACCTTGCTGCATCACGTTTTAGCATTTCAAAATAGGCCAGCAAATGATGGCCAAATGTCACGGGTTGCGCCACTTGCAAATGCGTAAAGCCAGCCATAATGGTGTCAGCATGCTGCTCGGCTAAATCCACAACGCTTAGTTGCAGCTTTTTAATCGCCACTAAAATGTCATCTACCGTTGCGCGCAACCACAGACGCACATCAGTCGCCACTTGGTCGTTGCGGCTTCTGCCAGTATGTAAGCGCTTACCAGCATCACCAATTTTATCGGTTAAGCGCTTTTCAATATTTAAATGTACATCTTCTAAATCTAGCAGCCACTCAAATGTGCCCGCTTGAATCTCAGCCAAAATTTCGGCCAAACCTTGCTCAATTTTCGCTACATCATCCAAGCTAATAATGCCTTGTGCGCCCAACATATTGGCATGTGCAACAGAACCTGCAATATCAAACTCGGCCAAACGTTTATCAAAATCAACCGATGCGGTGTATTTTTTAACCAATTCTGCTACTGGTTCGTTAAAGCGGCCAGACCACGCTGTTGATTTTTTATTTAATGAGTTGTCTTGCACGGATGGTTGCTTTCTTGTAATTGCTTTAATTGTGAAATATTCGTTAATAATAATATACTTAAGCCTTTATTATAACCAACTATACACCGTGCGCAAAAATAGCCGTTTACCTAATTTACACAATCTTGGCATTCACCTGCGTATTTTGCTGATTGTGAACTTATTGGTCGCTATTACAGCGGTATTATTTAGTCAAAAATTTAACGATTTTTTACCCTTGCTGGCCGAATTATCCGCTGTTGTGCAGCCTATTTTGTTGCTCAGTATGTTAAGCCTGTATTTTCTGTACCCTTTGCTAAATAAATTGCCGTACTGGGCAGGCATAATTGGCATTTTATTGATTGAAATTGGCCTTACCTTTTTGGTATTTGTTTTCTTTAGCCAACTTTTCTTGTTTGACACCCTCCCCAGCCCCTATCGCGCCTGTTTATTAAGCGTAATTGTCACTGGCATTGTGTTTTATTATTTTCATTTGCAGCAACGCGCTTACTCGCCCGCCATTGCAGAGGCGCGATTACAAGCCTTGCAAGCGCGCATTCGGCCACACTTTTTATTCAATAGCATTAATGCCGTTTTATCGCTGATTCGCAGCCAACCTAAACGCGCCGAAACAGCCTTAGAAGATATGGCGGATTTATTCCGCGTATTAATGGCGGATAATCGCGATTTAGTGCCCTTGGCGCAAGAAATTGCTTTATGTCGCCAATATTTAGCCTTAGAAAAATTACGCCTAGAAGAACGCTTACAAATCACTTGGCAAATAGACGATATGCCGCCTGACGCGCTAATTCCACCTTTAGTTTTGCAGCCGCTGCTTGAAAACGCGGTCTACCATGGCATTGAGCCGATGGATGATGGCGGCGAAATTATCATCACTATTTACACGCGGCATAAAGAGCTGCATATCAGCATTAGCAACCCATATGCGCCGCAAAATCAGCACCACACTGGCAATAAAATGGCCTTAAAAAATATTAAAGAGCGCTTAAGTTTGCACTTTGATTTAGAAGCATCGTTAAAAGCCGAAGCCACAAAATTTAGCGATAAACCAAACCGTTACCAAGTACATATTCGTTTACCATTAACTCATTAAACTATGCTGACTATTTTAATTGCCGATGACGAAACACCCGCGCGCAACCGCTTACGTGATTTGCTGAATGACATTGCCGATGTGACGATTGTTGCTGAAGCCAAAAATGGCAAACAAGCGCTGGATTTGGCCATGCAAACTAAGCCAGATTTAATGTTATTAGATATTCGCATGCCGCTCATGGATGGCATTGAAGCGGCGCAACATGCGCAAAAGCTAGAACCCAAGCCCAATATTATCTTTACCACCGCGTTTGATGCCTATGCGATAAAAGCATTTGATTTAAACGCCATTGATTATCTGCTAAAACCGATTCGGCTAGAACGCCTGCAAACCGCGATTGATAAAGCGCATGCGCTTAAACCCAAGCAAATTGAGGCCTTAAAGCCGCTGCAAAAAATGCGCAGCCATGTCAGCATTCATGAGCGCGGAAGGGTGATTTTGGTACCCATTGAGCAGATTATTTATCTGCGCGCCGAATTAAAATACATTACCGTGCGCACGGCTGAACGTGAATATTTAATTGAAGAATCGCTCACCCATTTAGAAACCGAATTTGGTGAGCGATTTGTACGATTGCATCGCAATTGCTTGGTTGCGCCGGTATTTATTACTGGCTATGAAAAGCGGCTAAATGAAGCAAACGAAGAACGCTGGGTTGCTTTATTAAAAGGCATCCCCGAAACCGTTGCCATTAGCCGCCGCCAGCAACATTTAGTGCGCGAAAGCTAGCTAAAAATTAACGTTTTATTACTTCTTTTTAGCATCCATTTCAGCAATTACTTTGGCCGCCCATTCGCGTCCGCCCAAACCAAAAGCCAAGGCCAGCGCCAAAAATAAAGCGCCAAACACAATAATAAATAAAGAATGAATCAGCTGCGTACCAATGCCCAATTGCTCAAGCGCTACAAATATCGCTAAAATTTGAATGCCATATTCGGCCGATGTACTCACCGCTAATGCATGCGAAAACTTAATGCTGTACAGCCAAGCAAATACTAATCGGTTCACAAAACGCGCTAATAACGTACCAAAAATCAACACTAATATCGCCACAATAATATGCGGTAAATAGCTGGCTAGCTGTTGTAATAGCACCGCTACTTCGCTTAAACCTAAAGCGCTGGCGCCAGTAATGATAAATAGCAGAATCACCAGCCAATACACTACTTGGCTAATAATGCCGCTTAAGGTCACGTTAAAATTACCATGATTAATAAACGCTTCAAGGCCAGATTTTTGGGCGGCTTTATCAAATTGGGTTAAAAGCAATAAGCGTTTTACTGCCGTTCTGGCCAATTTGGCGATTATCCAACCAAAAAATAAAATGACTATAACGGCTAATAATTTAGGCACAAAATGAATGAGTTGTATCCAAAATTCATTAAGCGAATTGATAAAAGTATCGATTTGATATTGCATGACTTTCTCCTTAAAACGTTTTAAATCAGGTAATTAGCCCATCATCCATCCGTTTTCAAAAAATAAAACGCCAATAAATTGACGCTCAGCCTATTCATTTTAATGTTTGCTACTTTTAGCTTAACCCAAAAAACACAATGTTGTATAGGCGTTTGCACACTCACCACATTTGCGAGCACATTGGATTTACGCAATCGCCAGACATGCTAAAATTATAATTATGCAAAATTCACCCAAAAAACTCGAGCCTAAACAATTAATTATCGCCTCACGCGAAAGTGCGCTGGCCATGTGGCAAGCCAAACATATTCAAGCGCGCTTGCAAGCTTTATACCCCAATTGTGACGTGCAAATTTTAGGCATGACCACCACTGGCGACCAAATTTTAGATTCGCCATTATCACGCATTGGCGGCAAAGGATTATTTGTAAAAGAGCTTGAAATGGCGCTGGCAGACGGCAGTGCCGATTTAGCCGTGCACAGCATGAAAGATGTGCCAATGAACTTGCCAGAAGGCTTTGTAATGGCGACTACAGGTGAACGCGAAGATCCGCGTGATGCGTTTGTATCAAACAATTTTAATGCTTTGGAAGATTTGCCAGCAGGCAGCATTGTCGGTACTTCTAGCTTGCGCCGCCAAAGCCAAATTCAGGCGCGCTTTTCCCATTTAAAAATCGAATCGTTGCGCGGCAATGTGCAAACCCGCTTGCGCAAATTAGATGAGGGCCAATATGCCGCGATTATTTTGGCTGCAGCTGGCTTAATTCGCTTGGGCTTAGGTGAGCGTATTCGCGATTTTATTTCGCCCACCGATAGTATTCCTGCTGTTGGTCAAGGCGCACTGGGCATTGAGATTCGTGCCGATAGAAGCGACTTAATTGAAGTGCTAGCGCCGTTAAATCATATTGATACGCAGCTTTGTGTTGAGGCTGAACGTGGCTTTAGCCGTGCCTTAGCGGGCAGTTGCACAGTGCCACTGGGTGCTTATGCCTTGCGCGAAGGTGACCAAATTAATATGACCGGTTTTGTAGCCAGTGTGGATGGCAAGCAAATGCTGCGTGAAAACGTTACTGGTAGCATTGATAACGCCGAAACCGTTGGCCAAGAGTTGGCGGCAAAATTGGTAGCACGCGGCGCCGATAAAATTTTAGCCGCGTTAGATGGCATAAAGCACTAACGCATGCCTCACTCTTTCCTCCGTCATTCTGAGTGTAGCGAAGAATCCAGACTTTTGTTAGCTTGCAGGCAGTGGATTCTTCACCCAGATAAAACTGGGGTTCAGAATGACGTCTAAGCATTTAAATGGCATCACCATCGCCATTACCCGCCCAATTGACCAAGCCAAAAAACTAAGCGCGTTAATCACGGCGGCTGGCGGCACAGCCGTTTTATATCCCTTAATCGAAATCACCACATTAGCCGATTACAGCCAATTTGAAGCGGTAATTCAAATCATTAAGCAATACGATTGGGCGATTTTTATCAGCAGCAACGCGGTACAAAACGGCATGCCAAGATTGGTCAATGTTGGTATTCCAGAACATCTACAATTTGCCGCCATCGGCCCAGTGACCGCCAGCGAGCTACAAAGCTTTGGCGTTAATCAAGTGCTTACGCCATCAAGCCATATTCAAGTTGGCGATGAAAGTAAGGTCCGTTTTGATTCTGAATCCTTACTGGCATTGCCAGAAATGCAGGCAATGCAGGGCAAAAAAGTGATGATTTTCCGCGGCATTGGTGGCCGTGATGTGCTGGCAGAAACACTAAAATCGCGCGGCGCAACGGTTACGTTTGCAGAATGCTATCAACGCATCAACCCACAAACCAACTGTGATTTACTAGCAAATCTTTACAGCGAAAATAAACTGCATGGAATAGTAATAACAAGCTCTGAAGCCATGCGCCACCTGCTGGATTTAGCGGGCGATGCCAAATGGCTAAAAAATATCACCCTGTTTGTGAATCATGCTCGAATCGCGGAATTGCCATTGCAAATGGGCTTAAAAGTAAGCGTTGCCGATGCGCCTGGTGATGAAGCCATGCTAAAAACTATCGTCTCTTGTAATGTCAGTTTTTAACTCCAATTGCGATCTATTTCTTTAAATTAGGTCAGCACAAATGTTGTAAAAATCACAGTCTGGAGAATCTATTTATTGCCATTTCTAGTTTCTAATTCAAAAAGATAGCCTTTGCAAATACTATACATCAGTATAGTATCAGTGCATAATACTGGTAATAGCGTAATATTTTTTGAAATAAAGAGAATGACAATGGCCGAACATTACAAACTAGAATTGGGCGTTATTTTAAGCATTGAGGTTAAACGTAAGGTCAAGAAAATTGCTGATAAATACTATTTATTTACAGGTAAAGATATTGTTATCACAAGTGGAACCAGAACATCTTTGAGTCAAGCAGAGGCTTTGTATGGCAAGCTTGCAGGCGGAGATAAACTGGCCGTGTATAAGGATCAATTAGCCGCTAAGGAAATTAAGAAAGTTTATGAGGATGCTATTTTGGCTAAAAAAAGTAGAGCTCAAATCATTGAAGATATTAAAGCGGTTGTTGATGAACAAGTTAGGGAGGATAAATTTTTATCTCAACACTTGAAACAAGGTGCTGTTGACATTAGAAGCCGAGACATGACAAGTACAGATAAAAATGGCTTAAAAAAAGCAGCTATAGGTGTTGCTGCTGTAGTGATACTTGAAACAATTCCACCACATTTTCACTTGCAGTTTTAATCACTATGAAAATGCTATGGAAACCATACACATTCAGTTTAATCATTATCACAATGTTGTGTTTTGGTTGTTCTAATGAAGCTGAAACAAATGCAATCAAAACTAATGATTGGCATCACCGTGATGCAAAATACAGTGCTGTAAAACATAGTTTTTCATTGTCGCCAAAAATAATCTCTAAGGGCGATATTCTTAAAATTAATCTACCAGAAGAACATCCAAAAAAACTTTCAATCAAAACGCCAGAGGGTAATTGGTTAATCGTTCATAGCGCAGAAGATAATATTTTTTTAGTCACCGAACAAGCATTTAAATCGGCGGAATACTTAGAAATTTCAACTAAGACGACTAAAGGACTTATTTGGAAAAATGGTCAGCCAGAAACCGCAATTGTATTTAATCAACCCGGTGAATACATGGTTTATTTAGCCGATAATCTTGAAACCGAACCTGAGAACACCTTTCACTTTATGGATACGGTTATTTTTAAGTAACGCACACCTCACATCGTTGAGGTCGCTATGCCCTTAGCAATTCCAGATATAACACTTGAATTACAGTCTCTACAAAATTACAGGTTTAGGTACTGGGGCCGCAAACGTAAACGCATCGCTAAAAAACTCTTCTGCATCTAAACCTTGCGCCACAAAACTATTGTGCGCCACTTCACACATGCCAGGCGCGCCGCATACATAGGCTTGATGGGTGCTTAAATCGCTAATGTCATCTAACACGGCCTGATGCACTAGCCCTGTTCTGCCTTGCCAGTTATCGTCATCTGCTGGTTCCGATAGCACCGGTATATAGGTTATATTCGGCATTAACTCGGCCCATTTTTCGCATAAATCGTGCATATATAAATCGCGCAATTCACGTGCTCCGCGATATAGCACAATTTCGCGATTGATATTGTTATGTAGCATATGCTCAATAATGCCTTTAACGGGGGCAAAGCCTGTACCGCCAGCTACCATCACCAACGGTTTTTGCGAATCTTCGCGTAAGAAAAAGTTGCCAAATGGCGCTTCTAAACGCAAGATGGCTTTTTCTTGCAGCTCTTTTTCGACATATTCACTAAACACGCCGCCAGCAATTACCCGGATATGCAACTGCAAAAAATCGCTATCGTGCGGCGCATTGGCGATTGAAAAAGCGCGGCGTTTGCCATCTTTTAGAATAAATTCAATATACTGGCCTGCTTTAAATTGTAAGCGCTCACTTGCAGGCAATTGAAGGTGTAGCGCAATCACATCATGCGCAAGCTGCTCTTTTTTGGCTACGCGTGCAGGTAATATTCTTGGTTTAATGCCTGCCAAACCACCTACTTCGCGGCACTCTATGCTTAAATCTTCCATTGGCCTTGCGCAACATAATAGCGCACTGCCTGCCGCCAATTCAGCATCGCTCATGGCGCTGCCTTGGTAATCATCGTGCGTTACTTTGCCTTGCAATAGTTTGGCTTTGCAAGCACCGCAAGCGCCATTGCGGCAGCCGTAGGGCAAATTAATGCCTGCTTCAATGGCGGCTTGCAATACTGTTTGGCTAGGGCGCACTTCAAAGGTATGGCCGCTGTTTTTAATAGTCACTTTATGCATTTTATTGTTATCACTTTCAACATTCTGTCATTTAAAACCCAAGTTTTATTTGGGCTTTAAATGGCGGTATAGAAATTATTTATCGTCTTTAATCTCAACAAACTCACCTTCAATCACGTCATCGTTAGCGGCACGTGCTTCTGGCTTTTGCTGATAGGGCTGTTGAAACGGTTGCTCTTTTTGTTTAGTCGTGGGGTTTGGATTTTGCTTACTAACCGGTACTAATAATAAAATCACACCAATAATATCGGTTATAACACCCGGAATAATAAACAGAATGCCTGCCACCATATTGCGCGCACTACCCAGCATGTTTTTAACCGGGTTGCCGCCTGCCGCCATGCTTTGCATCATTTTAGCCGTTAACAATAATTTTTCGCCACGAATCAGTTGTAAGCCTAAATAGCCAATCACGACTAAATAAGACAATAACCACCAGCCATACCTATCTGCGAGGTTAATCAGCAGAAATAGTTCGGCAAATGGAAAAGCGAGTAAAATTAAACCTATTATAAAACGCATATGTTAAGAACTTTCTATCCAATTGTTTTCACTAATTGGGGATTAAATGCCGTATTTGCAACTGCTGGCACTTAATTATGAGCACTGAATTATGCATATTGGCGCTGAAACACGGAGCATTATTTGAAACACTTATTAAATAGCATTGTAATCGTTTTTTTAACAACGCTTGTTACCCCCTTTTTGCACGCTGCAGACGCCAAATTAACCGGCAAAAACGCATTTATTGAAACCATTCAAGAAGAGGACTTTTTAGCGCCAGATGTAGCGTTTAAGCTTAACTTAACGGCAATTGATGCACAAAACTTGAATGCTAATTTTAAAGTGGTGCCCGGCTATTATCTTTACAAAGAGCGCATAAAATTTGTGATTAAAGATGCCAGCACCGGCAAAATTGAACAGGTTAATTTGCCCACTGGCGAAATAAAAGATGACCCAAACTTTGGCAAACAAGAAGTTTATCATCACGAATTTGATGCAAAAATAGCGTTAAGCGCGGCTAATAATCCGATTATTTATGCAACCTATCAAGGCTGTAGCGAGAAAGGTTTGTGCTACGCGCCCATTACTAAAGTGATTACCGTGCCGCTGGGCGATAATGCTAGCAACGCCAATACTGGCTTGGTTTCAGATAGCGATGACGATAAAACTACCCAAGCCTTAAAAGGTGGCAATTTGTGGCTAATTATTGGCGTATTTTTTATTGCAGGCTT
>JAYWCF010000008.1:0-7565 GCA_043780715.1 Methylotenera sp.
AATGGGTCCTTATCGCCAGTAGGTCTTTCGCCTATATGAAACAAACCAACCAAGGTTTCTAGTTTATCTGCCAACGCAACACAAACACCCAATTGATTGCGCGGCAATTCGTCACCTGCAAAGCGTGGTTTATAGTGGTCTTCAATGGCAAAGGCAACGTCATCAACCAAGCCTTCATGTTGCGCATAATAACGGCCCATAATGCCTTGCAACTCTGGGAATTCGCCCACCATATCGGTTACTAAATCGGCTTTGGCTAGCAATGCGGCTTGGTCAGCTAGGGCTGCTAACTTGTCGCCACCTAATTGCTGGCCAATGGCTTTGGCAATCGCTCTTACGCGTTGTGTACGCTCACCTTGGCTACCCAATTTATTGTGATATACCACCTTGTCTAAACCAGCAATACGGCTTTCTAAGGTCTTTTTGCGGTCTTGGTCAAAGAAGAATTTTGCATCGGCCAAGCGTGGGCGCACAACGCGCTCATTGCCGCCAATTACAGCGCTTGGGTCTTTTGGCGATATATTAGAAACGATTAAAAATTTATTGGTTAACTTGTTATTAGCATCTAACAGCGGAAAGTATTTTTGATTGGCTTTCATGGTCAAAATCAAGCATTCTTGCGGCACTTCTAAATACACTTCTTCAAACTGACCAAGCAATACATTCGGCCGTTCCACCAAAGCAGTCACTTCATCCAATAAGGCGTCATCTTCAATCGGTTTTAAGTTTTGCTTAGCCGCGGCCGCATTTAACTGGTAGGCGATTTCCGCTTTTCGATTGGCAAAGCTAGCAATCACAGAACCTTCATCCATCAATTGCTGCTCATAACTATCAGCATGTTTAATGGTAATGATAGGATTTTTCGCTTCAAAGCGATGACCATGTGTGATATTGCTGGCATTTAGGCCCAACGCGCTTATTGCAATGGTACTGCTGCCATGCATCGCCACTAAGCCATGCGCAGGGCGCACAAAATTAACGCTTTCCCAACCTGGATTTTGCGTATTTTCATGCAATTGGTACGTCATCACTTTTGGAATCGGCAATTTAGCAATCGCTTCATTCAATGCTTTTTGCAAACCATCTGGCAACGTCACGCCGGCTTGTAATACATCTAAAAACAGCGTGTTATTTTCATTTTTAAGGTTTGCAACAGCAGATGCATCTGCACCCAAGCTTTGTAATTTTTTAAGCAGGGCCGGCGTAGCGTTACCATTGGCATCCAAGCCTACATTGGCTGGCATTAGTTTTTGCGATACTTGTTTATCAGCTGCTTTATCAGCCACATATTTAATATGCACCGCCAAGCGGCGTGGCGTTGCAAAAGCAGTAACAGCGGCATTTTCTAAAGTTAATCCCTGCGTTTTTAGCGATTCAAATAACACGCTTGAAAACGCTTCGCCCAGTTTATTTAAGGCTTTTGGCGGCAGTTCTTCAACAAATAATTCAACCAATAGGTTTTTGTTATGCGGATTCTTTTCCATGCTTATGCTGCTGCTTTCTTTGCGGACTCTAACTTTGATGCATCTATTTTTGCTAAACCGGCTAATACTTCATCTGCCCAATTTTTTGGCGCCATCGGGAAGCCAAGTCTGGCGCGGCTATCAAGGTAACTGGCGGCCACGGCACGCGCGATATTGCGGATTTTACCGATATAGGCAGCGCGTTCGGTCACGCTGATTGCGCCACGCGCATCCAACAAGTTAAAGGTATGCGCGGCTTTTAATACTTGCTCATAGGCAGGCAGCGCCAATTTTTGCTCAACCAAGTTTTGCGCTTGTTTTTCATGCGCAATAAAGGCGGTAAACAGAAAATCCACATCAGAATGTTCAAAGTTATAGGTTGATTGTTCAACTTCATTTTGGTGGAACACGTCGCCATATTTCACGTTTTCAGAATATTGCAAATCGTAAACGCTATCCACGCCTTGTAAATACATGGCCAAACGCTCTAAACCATAGGTAATTTCACCAGTAATTGGTTTGCAGTTAATGCCACCCACTTGCTGAAAATAGGTAAATTGCGTGACTTCCATACCGTTCAGCCAAACTTCCCAGCCCAAGCCCCATGCGCCTAGCGTTGGATTTTCCCAATCGTCTTCTACAAAGCGGATGTCATTTTGTTTTAAATCAAAACCCAGCGCTTCAAGTGAGCCTAAATACAGCTCTAAAATATTAGAAGGGGCTGGCTTTAGCACCACTTGGTATTGATAATAATGCTGCAAACGATTCGGATTTTCGCCATAACGGCCATCTTTTGGGCGGCGGCTTGGCTGTACATAAGCGGCTTTCCAAGGTTCTGGGCCAAGGGCACGTAAAAAAGTAGCGGTATGCGAAGTGCCTGCACCTACTTCCATATCGTATGGCTGCAGCAAAGCACAGCCTTGTTTATCCCAGTATTGTTGCAGGGTGAGAATGATTTGCTGAAAGGTCAATACCATGATTAATATTGCTTAAACGAAAAATCTAATTTTACCTTAGAAAACTTCTTTTTCGCCAAACTAGCACCAGTAAAACCCCAAAACAAAACACAATAAACGGCCAGTTGCCCCAGCGCACATAAGGCGTGGTGCCTGTGTAGCCTTGCGCCTGCACATTTAGCGTAGTTTGCACATCGTGCGGTGCATACGCAATCACAAAACCATGTGGGTCAATTGCGGCAGTCGCGCCAGTATTGGTCGCGCGTAGCATCATGCGCCCCGTTTCTAATGCGCGCGCTTGGCTAAATTGCATATGCTGATCGGCCGCGTACGATTCGCCATACCACGCGTCATTACTGATATTCACCAATAGTGTGGCGGCGGGTAATTGATGCGTGATTTCTTCACCAAAAACGTCTTCGTAGCACACATTTACCGCCACTTTTTGGTTGCCCAATTGCATGGGTGTTTGATAAGCGCCGCCGCGCGATAAGTCGCTTAAAGGCATATTCAGCCAATCGCGGTAAATCCAGCCAAATACTTGTTTTAATGGAATATATTCGCCAAACGGCACTAAATGATTTTTAGCGTAACTCTGCGTGGGCGCTGTGCCATAGCTAAATGCGCTGTTGAAATATTCATCGGTTTGCTGGTTTACTTCCACCATGCCCACAATAATATTGCCGTTATTTTGCTTGGCGTGATTAATTAATGCATCGGTAATGCTTGCATCCACTTGGCTAGAAACCACTGGCAGCGCGGTTTCTGGCAGCACGATTAATTGCGCTTCGCTGGCTTTTGCCATATTAATATAAGTATCAATGGTATTTTGCGCCGTGTCTGGCGACCATTTGGTGCTTTGCGCAATATTGCCTTGAATCAACGCAACGCTAATTGGCCCGTTAATAGGCGTTGACCATTCAATCACTTTTAGTAAGCCACCGCTGACTATTATCAACATTAAAGCGGCAATAGCATTGCGTTTCCAAATCACATTATGATTCGTTTTTGCTAACCAACAGGCAATAATGGCCGCCACAAAAGCGTTTATTACCGATACGCCGTATACGCCGACAATTGGCATATAGCCAGCCAGCGGGCTGTGCGGCACTTGGCTGTAACCCAATGTTAACCAAGGAAATCCTGTAAAGATCCAGCTACGTACCCAATCGGATAAACCCCATAAAACTAGCGCGCTGATGATGATAAAACCGAATCGCTTGCTGAAATAGCCTACCAAGCCCACAAATAGCGCCATAAACGCGCACAAACAAAAGGTAGAAAACCCCGCGAACCACCAAGGCATACCGCCAAAATCATGCAGGCTTATATATATCCAGTAAGTGCCAACTACGTGCAAACCTAATCCAAATTGAAAGCCCAACTTAAACGCGGCTTTGGGTGAATCGGCTTTAATCCATAAGTAAATAATGCCAATTAATGACAAAACGGCAATAGGGAAAATGTAAAACGGCGCAAACGCCAAAACTGTAAATGCGCCAAGTAAATAGGGAATAGCAAAATGAAATCGCGTAAAAAGCTGCATTATTAAAGTGATTAAATATTAGGAATAGCGCATTGTAATCAATTTACAATTATTTATAGCATTCTGTGGCAAAACGTTGACAACAACTCTGGCTTGGCCCTATATTGCGTTTGCACTATACGGCTTGTTTATAATAATTTTAAGGGGAATCGCAATGAGTATGGCATCGGAATTTAAAGAGTTTATTACCAAAGGTAACGTGATGGATTTAGCCGTCGGCGTTATCATTGGTGCGGCGTTTGGTAAAATTGTGGATTCACTTGTGAATGACATTATTATGCCAATTGTAGGCAAAATTTTCGGCGGATTAGATTTTAGTAATATGTATATTCCCCTTAACGGCCAAGACACGGCTTTGGCGTTGGTAGAGGCAAAAAAAGCGGGTGCGGTTTTAGCGTATGGTAATTTTATTACCATTGTCATTAACTTTATTATTTTAGCGTTTGTGATTTTCCAAATGGTTAAAATGGTGAATCGCATGAAAAAAGTGGAGCCAGCGGCAGTACCAGCTACACCAGATGACATTGTGCTATTGCGTGAAATTCGTGATGCGCTAAAAAAATAGGGGCTTTTAATAGCTTTACTAGCAAATAAAAAAGGACGCTCAGCGCCCTTTTTTATTAACTAAATTTGTAGTAATTAACTAATTACAAAGCAGGTTCAATTGTCGGTGGCGATAAACTATTCTCAGACTCTTGCGTTTCTGAGCCATCATTGTTCATATAAACCACTTGCACCACTTTGCCCTCAATAAAATCTAGCTCAGTGGTTGGGTAATAGCTGCCATCTGGCGCGGTATTAAGGTTGTGATAATACCAAATAGATGCCACTACTTTGCCGCTGTCTTTTAGTTTTACATCTTCTGCTTTTGCAGGCTCGCCCAGTTGGGCAATAATTTCTTCTTTTGTATAGCTGTTAATAGCGTCAGCAAACTCTTTTTCAGTGGTCGGAATTTCTTTTGCCATCACCGCATCCGTCTTTAAAGGCATGGTTTGCGCTTCATCGGCCATGCTGCTGGTTGACGCTAACATTTGCACTGTTAATAAAGCTACCATCACTAGTTTGTTCATCGTTTTGTACACAGTCGTCTCCCATTTAATTGAAATAGTAAGAGATTAATTGCTACGTTTTAGTTCAACCCAACGCATTTAACACCAAAACAACTTAAATACTACGCGCAATTAAACAGATTCGATAGGGAATGGCTCTTCTGGCAACACTTCTACCAAAATAGAATGTAAGCGCCTACTATCGGCTCTAAGCACCGATACGCTTATGTTATTAATCACAACAGAATCGCCGCGTTTAGGTAAATGGCCAAATTTATTCACCACCAAACCGCCAATTGTTGAGTATTCTTCATCGCTAAATTGAGTACCGACAATTTCGTTAAAGTCGGCAATTTCTGTTAAGGCTTTAACGCGATAATGGCCAAGTGCGTCTTGAATAATATTGTCTTCATCTTCGTCGTAGTCGTATTCATCTTCAATGTCGCCCACAATTTGCTCAAGCACATCTTCAATCGTCACCATGCCCGCCACGCCGCCGTATTCATCCACCACAATGGCAATATGATTACGGTTGCTACGGAATTCTTTAAGTAAGATATTTAAACGTTTGGATTCTGGAATAAACACAGCAGGGCGCAACATATCGCGCACTTCAAAATCTTCACCAGCGTAATAACGTAATAAGTCCTTAGCCAGCAAAATGCCAATGACATCGTTTTTGTCATCTTCAATCACAGGAAAACGCGAATGCGCGGTTTCAATTACATGCGGAATAAACGTTTCGGGCGGGTCGGTGATGTCAATCACGTCCATTTGAGAGCGCGGAATCATGATATCGCGCACTTGCATTTCGCTCACTTGAAGCACACCCTCAATCATGGCGAGTGAGTCTGCATCCATCAAATGATTTTCATACGCGCCATGCAACAGCTCAACAAGCTGCTCACGATCTTCAGGCTCGCGTAGCAAAAAATTGCTTAGACGTTCTAATAAACTGGGTTTGTTGCTGGGTTTAATACTATTTTTGCTGCTTGAATTTTCCGACTCACTGGCCATTAAGGCGTCCTACGTAACAAGATAGGGGTTAGCATAACCTAATTTGGCCAAAATAGAAATTTCTAAGCTTTCCATTAATTCGGCTTGGGCTTCTATTTCGTGATCATAACCGTGCAAATGCAATATGCCGTGCACGGTTAAATGCGCATAATGCGCTTCAAGCGATTTTTGCTGAAATTGCGCTTCCGATTCCACCACAGGCGCACAGATAATAATATCGCCCATTAAATGCGGCGTTTCCGTCAGCGGAAAAGTCAGCACATTGGTGGCGTAATCTTTGCCGCGATACATACTATTCAACTCGCGGCCTTCTTGCTCATCCACCACTCGAATAGTCACTTCAGTATCCACATTGAGCGCGGCTTTAGCCCATTTGGCCAATTTCTGTTTGCTGGGTAAATTAGTACGCTCTGATGCGTATTGAGTCGATAAATGCAGATTAGGCATGATTTGTAATATGGTTTAACAAATTAGATTATATAATTAAACCATGACACAAAATATGACGTTAAATGATTTTTTACCTCAACATTTGCAGGGCGAACACGCCGTTGGATTGACTTCAATACTAAGCAATGTGGAACAAGCCATCAAAAAAATTGCCATTGCGATTGATGAAGGCGCGATTGCTGGAAATATGGGCAGCTTGGTTAGTGAAAACGTACAAGGCGAAGTGCAAAAAAGCTTGGATGTGATTACTAACGATATATTTGTAGAAGCCTTGCAAAAAAGCAGTTGCGTAGCCGGCATGGTTTCTGAAGAAATTATTGACCCTATTCAAGCTATATCAACCAGCGGCCAGTATTTGCTGTGCTTTGACCCGCTGGATGGCTCATCCAATGTAAACGTGAATATTTCAGTTGGCACTATATTTTCAGTCTTAAAAGCCAATAATAGCCAGCCAGAGTTAAGCGATTTTTTACAAGCAGGCACACAGCAAATCTGCGCGGGTTATGCCTTGTATGGCACATCCACCATGCTGGTATTAACCACTGGCAACGGCGTAAATGGCTTTACCTTAGATAAAAAAGCCAATCAATTTGTGTTAACGCATCCTAATATGCAAATCCCGCAAGATACGACCGAGTTTGCCATCAATATGTCGAATTATCGTTTTTGGCAAGAGCCTGTGCAGCGCTATATTGATGAGTGTTTACAAGGCACTGAGGGTGAGCGGGAAAAAGATTTTAATATGCGCTGGGTGGCATCCATGGTGGCAGAAGTGCATCGTATTTTGGTGCGTGGTGGAGTGTTTATGTATCCTAGCGATGCCAAAGCCAAAACAGGCAAACTGCGATTAATGTATGAAGCAAATCCCATGAGTTTTATTGTAGAGCAGGCGGGCGGCGGCGCAACAACTGGTGTGCAACGCGTGTTAGAAGTCAATCCGACTGGCATTCATCAGCGTGTGCCGATTATGTTGGGTAGCAAAAACGAGATAGATAGAATCGCTGGTTATCATTCCGTTAAAAAGAAAAAACGCTAAATCTTGAATTTTAAAAAACCGTCATTCTGAGCGTAAGCGAAGAATCCA
>JAYWCF010000009.1:0-2688 GCA_043780715.1 Methylotenera sp.
TGGCGCGTCTTTAGTAATGGTTGAGCCAGCGGCAATCGTGGCATTTTTGCCGATGGTGACTGGCGCAATTAGCTGCGTATCAGAGCCAATAAAAGCGCCGTCTTCAATCACGGTTCTAAACTTATTGGCACCATCATAATTACAGGTAATAGTACCCGCACCAATATTTACATTTTTGCCAACCGTACTATCACCCACATAGCTCAAGTGATTGATTTTGCTACCAATATCCACTTGCGCGTTTTTAAGCTCAACAAAATTACCAACATGCGTTTCTGCCGCTAGTGTAGTGCCTGGCCTTAAACGTGCATATGGCCCAATGCGGCTATTTTCGCCCACGGTGGCATCATCAATATGCGTAAACGGTGCAATTTGCGTATTGGCTGCGATTGTTGCGTTTTTAATGACGCAATTGGCGGCAATTTTGACAAAGTCACCCAAACTCACATTGCCTTCAAAAACACAATTCACATCAATTTCCACATCGCGGCCGCAGTTAAGCGTGCCGCGCACATCTAAACGGGCATGGTCTTTTAAGGTAACGCCTGCTTGAAGCAATTTTTGTGCGAATCGGCTTTGATAGATGCGCTCAATCTGGCTTAAATCTACTTTAGAGTTAATTCCAGTGACCGACCATTCATCTTGTGTGATTTCGGCAATTACATCCACTTTATCGGCAACCGCAAACGCCACAATATCGGTTAAATAATATTCACCTTGCGCATTATTATTACTTAATCGGCTTAGCCAACTTTTAAGATACGCATTAGGCATCGCCATAATGCCAGTATTTACTTCTGTAATTTCGCGCTGCAACTCTGTAGCGTCTTTATGCTCTACGATGGCAGTCACACAATTTTTATGACGCACAATACGGCCATAACCAGTAGGATCAGCCTTATTAAACGATAAAATTGCTAACTTATTTTCGGCAGATTCAACCAAAGTTTCGCATGATACTTCATCAACTAAAGGAACATCGCCCAGCATAATCAATGTGTTAGCATCATCATCCAAATAGGGCGCCGCTTGCTGTACCGCATGGCCAGTACCAAGCTGTTCGGCTTGATTGACCCAAGTGATATTTTCATGCGTAAAAGCCTCACGCACTATTTCGCCACCATAACCATAAACCACAATCATCTTTTGCGGATTTAAGCTTTTTGCACAATCGATAACGTGCGCCAGAATAGGCTTACCGCCAATTTCATGTAGCACTTTTGGTTTGTTGGAATGCATGCGCGTGCCTTTACCGGCCGCTAGAATAACAATATTGAGTGGTTTTTTAGACATTAAGATTTACGCTGCTCTGTTTTATTTTTATCATTGTAAAGTATAAAGATGACACAAACAAAAAAGGCAGCCTAAGCTGCCTTTTTACTAACACAATGTTACAATTAATGCGTCTTACGTAAGCGCTCAATGGCCTGAATCTGTGCCATTGCTTCAGATAGCTCAGCTTGTGCTTTGGCATAATCCATATCAGAAGTACGATTTTTCATCGCTTCCAATGCGGCTTCTTTTGCTGCAATCGCTTTTGCTTCATCCAAATCATGACCACGCACGGCCGTATCAGCCAACACAGTAATCATACCCGGTTGCACTTCTAATAAGCCGCCAGAAATAAAAATGACCACTTCTTCAGCAGCATCGGCTAATTGAATGCGTAGTGCACCTGGTTTGATTGTGGTAATCATTGGCGCGTGATTTGGATAAATACCCACTTCACCCGCACCCGCAGGCGCAACCACAAACTCGGCTTCGCCTGAGAATATGCTTGCTTCTGCACTTACTACATCGATATGAACAGTATTTGCCATAATTTTCTCTTAACTTTTAAAGTTTAATATTCTAAAAACTTATTAGTTTAAAGTTTTGGCTTTTTCTACTGCTTCTTCAATACCACCAACCATGTAGAACGCTTGTTCAGGCAAGTGATCGTACTCACCAGCAACAATCGCTTTAAAGCCTTTGATTGTTTCTTTTAATGGCACGTATTTACCTGGCGCGCCAGTAAACACTTCAGCCACGTGGAATGGTTGTGACAAGAAACGTTGGATTTTACGCGCACGACCAACAGCTAATTTATCTTCAGCTGACAATTCGTCCATACCCAAAATTGCAATAATGTCGCGTAACTCTTTATAACGTTGCAATGTTTGTTGAACGCTACGCGCTACGTTGTAATGCTCTTCACCTACTACCAATGGGTCTAATTGACGTGAGCTTGAATCTAGTGGATCAACAGCTGGGTAAATACCTAGAGAAGCAATGTCACGTGACAACACAACAGTTGAATCCAAATGTTGGAACGTTGTTGCTGGTGATGGATCGGTCAAGTCATCCGCAGGTACGTAAACCGCTTGGATAGACGTAATAGAACCTGTTTTAGTAGATGTAATACGCTCTTGTAAACGGCCCATTTCATCCGCTAGCGTAGGTTGGTAACCTACCGCTGAAGGCATACGACCTAACAATGCTGATACTTCAGTACCGGCTAATGTATAGCGGTAGATGTTATCAACGAAGAACAATACGTCACGACCTTCGTCACGGAATTTCTCAGCCATTGTCAAACCTGACAACGCTACACGTAAACGGTTGCCTGGTGGCTCGTTCATTTGACCGAACACCATCGCTACTTTTGATTCTTTCATGTTATCAAGTTTGATAACGCCAGCTTCAGCC
>JAYWCF010000010.1:0-2686 GCA_043780715.1 Methylotenera sp.
TAACTAGCGCTTGAGCAAGCAGAACGATGCCCGTTTTGTCTGATACGCTGATGAGTGCTCTTTTAATAACGGCCATATAAAACTCTTAAGAATGTGAAAGGTTATTGAAGGTTGTGACTAATTTAAATGGTATTCGGACATTTTTTTGCGCAGGGTATTACGATTTAAGCCAAGCACTTCTGCTGCTTTACTTTGGTTGCCGCCCACTTTATGCAGAATAAATTCCAACATGGGTTTTTCTACGCAGCCCAGCACCATGTCATAAATGGCATGTGGTGGCTGGCCATCTAGGTGCGTAAAGTAATCATCAAGCGATTCCTTTACAGCATCAGCTAATTTGCTACTACCTGTCATTAGGCCGCCAGTTCTTCTAATTCTGGTTCGGCTTCAGCATACACCAAGCGCTCGTTTTTGTTTTTTAACTCAGCAAAAAAGTTGTTAATCGCGGCTTGTTGCAAATCTATCGTATCCAATGTGTTCATATTATGGCGAAAACTCGCGCTACCAGCCAAGCCCTTGGTGTACCAAGAAATATGCTTGCGCGCCACGCGCATGCCAGCTACCTCGCCATAAAAACCATATAAGTCATTGATGTGTTCTAACATCACGGTATGGATTTCTTCCACGGTTGGCGGCAGTAAATGCGTGCCAGTTTTTAAAAAGTGCTCAATCTCGCGAAAAATCCACGGCCTGCCTTGCGCGGCGCGGCCAATCATCACCGCATCTGCGCCTGTGTAATCCAGCACATATTTGGCTTTTTCTGGTGTGGTAATGTCGCCATTGGCAATTAGCGGAATGTTAATCGCCTGCTTCACCGCCGCAATCGTATCGTACTCCGCATCGCCCATATATAAACACGCGCGGGTGCGGCCGTGCATCGCCAGCGCCTGTATGCCCATATCTTCCGCTATTTTGGCGATGCTGATAGCGTTACGATTATTTTTATCCCAACCTGTGCGAATTTTAAGCGTTACAGGCACATTCACCGCGCCTACCACCGCCCTAAGAATTTGCAACACTAGTGGCTCGTCCTTCAACAAAGCGCTGCCTGCCATTACATTACAGATTTTTTTAGCGGGGCAACCCATATTGATGTCGATAATCTGCGCGCCGTTATCCACGTTATAGCGTGCGGCCTCGGCCATCATTTGTGGGTCTGCGCCTGCAATTTGCACAGAGATTGGATGCACTTCACCCTCGTGATTCGCACGACGGCGCGTTTTCTCACTACCGTAAAGCAAGGAGTTAGAAGTCACCATCTCAGAAACCGCTAAACCTGCGCCCAACTTTTTGCAAAGCTGGCGGAAAGGCCTATCCGTTACGCCCGCCATGGGCGCGACCACTAGATTGTTCTTTAAAATGTGATTGCCGATTTGCATTTGAGATTAATTTAACTTCACGATAACGTTATTGCCTGCATCTTCTAAGGCTGGCCGCACTCGATTTTAATGAGACCTGTGTGCTACCTGCGCCTTTTCATCTTTGTCACCAAGTTCTCGTTTCGCTAAATTAATCTTTGCGCTAAATAACTGCGAATTTCGAGAGTTGCCTATTTTATACGCAATCGAGGCGACTTAACAGGTGTAATGTTGAAATTAAGCCTTAAAAATCTTGCCAATTAAAATTTAGCGCACTGACACCAACTTTAATATCTTGCATCGCAAGCTTTACTGGCGCAGGTTTACCTTTTGCACCAAGTTCAATTTGGCGGTTTGGTTTAAGTTTTGGCAAACTAAATATTTTAATTTCTGGATATTTTTTCAACATCTCATTCATCAAATCAATTAGTTGGCTTTCAATTCCATCTTGGATAACAATTGACTCTTCCAAGTATTCTGTTTGGTGAAATAAGTGGTTGTAATGCTTATCCAACACCCATTCCATCATCGGGTGCGCCATAGCGGGGAAGCCTGGTACAAAATAATGCTGCTTGATTGAGAAACCCGCTACACGATTCACAGGGTTAGGAATCAACGCTGCGCCTTGCGGAAAATCTGCCATCATCACGCGCTTTGGGTAAGCGCCTTCGCCAAACTGCGCCACAATTTCTGCCACACCGCCCGCATGGCGCACGATCGGCACATCAAGTGCATCCGCTACACATTGCCGAGTGTAATCGTCAGGCGTCGCACCAATACCACCGAATGAAAACACAATATCGTCAGTGGCAAAACTACGCTTAAAGCTAGCAATCATGCGGCTTGGGTCATCGCCCAAATACTCCGCCCAGCCAAGCTGCAAGCCGCGCGTATTAAGCATGCTAATGGCTTGCATTAAATGCTTATCCTCACGCTTGCCTGAGAGAATTTCATCGCCGATGATGTAGATGCCAAAAGTTTTCATTAGCTTGCTTAAGTTATTGCAGTTGGTTTAAAAGTTGTGACATAGCCGTTTGAATAGCACTTCTAAGCATGCGCTATGCTTGCTTTAACGATGTTACCTGCACTAGCTCGCTATATTGCGCCAATACGTTATCGCTAGTGAGCAGGTAAGCGGGCAAGCTTAAGGCTTGTGCTATTAGCAATCGATCAAACGGGTCGCGGTGATGCCATGTCATATTGGCCACAGCAAAGGTGTGCGGTGCTTGCACTGCTAGCTCGCTAAAGCCTGTTTCAATGGCAAGGCGGTGAATATCTTGCGGCAAGAAATCAAAGTTAGATTTATTTAAGCTGCTTTTGATAGCAAT
>JAYWCF010000011.1:0-7501 GCA_043780715.1 Methylotenera sp.
TCGCTTCGCCATTTAACGAAACTGGGTCACCATTTACATATTCAATATCTAAATACTCAGCCGCATCTGGCGCCTTTTCTGGGCTAACACTCCAACGCCACATGCTCTCTTCAGCCTCTGCGGCAGGATTCTCAAGATGACGGCCTTCATACGAAATATGCAATAAGTTAGCATCCATTGAATATGGGCTACCGCCTTGCTTGTGTTTCATCTCAACTGGAATACCATGCTTTTCAGCGTAATTCATTAGCTTTTCACGGCTTAATAAATCCCACTCACGCCATGGCGCGATAATCTGAATATTTGGGTTGAGTGCATAAGCGCCCAATTCAAAACGTACTTGGTCGTTGCCTTTACCCGTTGCGCCGTGCGAAATAGCATCGGCATTGGTTTCTGCGGCAATTTCAATTAAGCGTTTGGCAATTAATGGTCGCGCAATTGAAGTACCTAATAAGTATTCGCCTTCATAAACCGTATTAGCGCGGAACATTGGGAATACGAAATCGCGCACAAACTCTTCACGCACATCATCAATGTAGATCTCTTTAACACCGGCCGCTTTGGCTTTGGCGCGAGCTGGTTCTAGTTCTTCACCTTGGCCTAAATCGGCAGTAAAAGTCACCACTTCGCATTTATATTCATCTTGTAGCCATTTTAAAATCACAGACGTGTCTAAGCCGCCTGAATAGGCCAACACGACTTTTTTAACTTCTTTTTTTGCTACTTTATTATCTGCACTCATTGCGCTTACTTTTCCTTAATTAACTTTACCTAATAGTAAATATTCCATTAATGCTTTTTGCACGTGTAGCCTGTTTTCGGCTTCTTCCCACACCACGCTTTGTGGGCCGTCAATCACATCGGCCGCTACTTCTTCGCCGCGATGCGCAGGCAAGCAATGCATAAATAGCGCATCTTTCGCGGCTATTTTCATCATATCGCTATCCACTTGCCAATCGGCAAAGTCGCGCATGCGCTCTTCGTTTTCCGCCTCAAAACCCATGCTGGTCCACACATCTGTGGTCACCAAATCGGCACCGCGCGCCGCTTCCATTGGGTCAGCAAAGGTTTCAAAATGGTCATCGCCATATAAATTAGCGCGTTCCACCTCTACTTCGTAACCAGGCGGGGTAGAAACATGCACATTAAAATCCAGCACTTCAGCCGCTTGCAACCATGTGTTGCATACGTTATTGCTGTCACCTATCCACGCTACAGTCTTGCCTTTAATAGAGCCTTTTTGCTCAATAAAAGTAAAAATATCCGCCAAAATCTGGCAAGGATGGTATTCATTGGTTAAGCCGTTAATTACTGGCACACGCGAATTAGCGGCAAAGCGCTCAATAATATCCTGCTCAAAGGTGCGAATCATCACAATATCGGACATGCGCGAAATCACTTGCGCGGCATCTTCAACCGGCTCGCCGCGACCTAATTGTGAATCGCGCGTATTTAAGTAAATAGCCGAACCGCCCAATTGGTGCATGCCTGCTTCAAATGACAAGCGCGTACGCGTGCTGGCTTTTTCAAAAATCATCACCAGTGTGCGATCCTGTAAAGGCCAATATTGTTGATACGCTTTAAACTGCGCCTTAATGATTTTGGTGCGTGCAAAAATGTGATTGAGCTCATCCAAGTTCAAATCATTAAATTGCAAAAAGTGTTTAATAGCCGCCATGATAGTTACACAGTCAAATTATTGACTTAAAAATTGTTTAATCAATTTGCTTAAGCGTTCAACCAACTCAAGCGCTTCGGCTTCATTTATCACTAACGGCGGCAACAAACGAATCACTTTTTCAGCCGTCACGTTAATTAATAATTGCGTTTCTAAGGCCATTTTAACCAGCTCAGAACACGGCTTATCTAGCTCAATACCAATCATCAAACCAGCGTTACGCACCACAACCACACCATGCGTATTTTGTAATTCGGCCTGCAAGCTTTCACGAATTAAATTGCCCATTTTTTCGGCATTTTCGCGCAGATTTTCGTCTTCAATCGCTTTTATCGTGGCTAATCCTGCACTGGAAGCCAGCGGATTACCACCAAACGTTGAGCCATGTTTACCATAGGTAAACGTTTGCGCTGCAATCCCTTTAGCCACACAAGCGCCAATTGGCACGCCTGAACCCAAGCCTTTAGCCAAGCTCATTACGTCTGGCATGATGCCCGTGTGCTGAAACGCAAACCAAGTACCAGTGCGGCCAATGCCACTTTGTACTTCATCCACCATAAGCAACCAGCCATTTTCATCGCATACTTGACGCAAGCCTTGAAAATACGCACTCATATCGGCTGGAATATGAATACCACCCTCACCTTGCACAGGCTCAACCAAAATAGCGACTACATTATTTTTGCGCGATGCAATTTGCTTAACCGCGGCTAAATCATCATAAGGCACACGAATAAAACCAGAAACCAGCGGCTCAAAACCTGCTTGCGCTTTACGGTTGCCCGTTGCAGAAAGCGTTGCCATGGTACGGCCATGAAAAGCACGTTCCATCACGATAATTTCAGGATTCTCAATGCCTTTGTTGTGGCCATAAAGTCGCGCTAATTTAATGCTGGCTTCATTTGCTTCGCAGCCGGAATTACAGAAAAAAACATTATCCATGCCCGAAATTTCGGCCAGCTTGTTACCTAACGCTTCTTGCTCGGCAATTTGATAAATATTAGAAACATGAATTAATTTGGCGGCTTGTTCAGCAATTGCCTTCACTAACTTTGGATGCGCATGACCCAAGCCATTAACCGCTACGCCCGATAAGGCATCTAGGTATTTTTTACCTTCATCATCCCACAACCAAACGCCCTCGCCCTTTACAAACGTAACGGGTTGGCGGGTATAAGTGTTCATCAAATGGGTACTGGTTAAATGTGCCATATTTTTCTATTCTAAAATTTATTTCTACAGTTTATTTCTACTCTAAATCTTTAACCAAAATCAAAAAGAAAACGGCGGCTAAGGCCGCCGTTATTGCCTTAACGCTAATTACAAGCCTAAAACGGCGCGATGACTTAATCCATTTGCCATAAAAAATAACATAGGAATAGACAACATCATGTTTGTGCGTGATGCCAGCATGGCTACACGTCGTGCTTTGGCTTTTGCCGCATCATCTGCTGGCACCAAGCCAAGGATTTTTTGCTGATTAGGCCAAATTAACACCCAAACATTAAACAACATAATAGTGCCTAACCATGCGCCAATGCCAATACCTTCATAGCCATTGCGCAGTAAAAAGGCATCTGTAAATCCAGCGCCTAAAAGCCATGCCCCAGCTATCCAAGTTACAACAGCTGACCAGCGAAACCATAACAAGGCGCGCGGCGCTACGTGTTTAGTAATACCCACGGCTGTACCATCCGCGGCAGCATCTTTAAGCGCAGCCATTTGCACTAAATTAAAATAGTAAAGCAAACCAACCCATGTAACACCGGATAATAAATGGATCCAACGCGCGATTCCTGGCATGATTTCCATTTTAAACTCCCGCTACTAAAAAGTTTTTGAGAAAAAATACCAACACTAAGGTTAGTACAACACCCGAAACAATGGTGCCTGCAACTGACTCCAATGGATTTTTCATTGCAATTTCTCCGAAAAGGTTTTTAGTGTTTTGTAAATTCACTTTATTAAGCCCTGAGAGTATCGCAAAAGGCGCTTTTTAGCAAGATTTGCGGGTTAGTTGCACGCTAAAACTTATGGACAATTTGGCTTTTTATTCAATTCTGCCTGCAAAAAAGGTTGAATACGTAATTGCGTATCGGGGTGTGAAGCTAACATAGTATTAAATGCACTATTTTGTGGCGCTTTAGCGGATTTATCTAGTTGCGTTTCGGCTGGCTTTTGTTTTGTTTTATCTTCCGCCAAAATAGGCCTTGCCTGATTTTCCAAGTGCTGCAAAATATCGGCAAAGGCACGTGGTGGCAAGCACGCTTTTTGCAGGGCGGCCAAGGCAAACCTATCGGCTTCTAATTCATGCTCACGCGAATATTGCATCTGCATCAAAACAGCTGGCAAGCCAGAGGCAACTGAGCTGACATCGCCAGTAATGGCCGCAATAATTAAGCCAGACAATACGCCTTGAATGCTTTGTCTAAAAGCATGGCGCTGCTGCACATGGCCTAGCTCATGCGCTAAAACCGCCACAATTTCGGTATCGTTTTTAGCAAGCGTCACCAAGCCATCTGTTACCACCATCACCCCGCCAGGCAAGGCAAAAGCGTTGGCGCCAATGATGCCGCCATCTCTAAACGTTAGCTGATAATTTGGGCAATTGCCCGTTTTTGCGCACAAATCTTTTAAAGCGTTGCTAATAGCTGATTGACGCGCAGGCGCTGTTTTGCTGGCTGAAAAATAACTGTATTTACTATCTAAGCCTTCTAACACTTGCTTACCCAGCTTGATTTCCATGCTAACTGGCGTCACTTTAACCACGATTTCTGCCAATTTTGGTACGCCATATTGCAAAAATCCCCAGCCGGCTAATACCGTTAAAGCTAACGCCAGCAATACCCAAGCAAGATGATTTTCTAAATAATGCAAAGCGCGACCAATAGTGCTGGATTTGCTCACTTTAACCAACTCTAAGGCGCTGATTTCTAGCGCTTCTAAGCGGCCGCCGTTTGATAAATCAATTATTCGTTTGGCATTGCCCAGCTTGGCTTGCACATCGCAATCATCAAAAGAAAAATGTAAGGTTTCGCCATTTGCTTCAAATGCAATTTGCTTGCTATCAGCCAGCACGCGCACCAACACTGGCAGAGCGCGCGCACTAATACCGTCAAAATAATCGGCTTGAAATGTCATGTATTGTTTTTACCTAATAGTCGTTTTTTAAAAAATATAATTAAACGCAAAACAGGTTTTAACCAAACGATAAATCCACATCAAACATTTCAGCAATCTCCTCACCCGTGGCGCTTACTTCGGCTTTTTTATCGCCCACAAATTGGTCAAAATCCACATCACCCACAATGCTTAATTTGGATGTGCGATAGCGTGCCATGCGGATTTGCGCCCAAGGTGTGGCTAAGCCAAACGTAAGCATAATTACCACAATATTGCTGAAATAAAGCCAAATAAAATCGCGCGCGCGCAGTTTACTAATAAAGCTTAATTGATCTAATTTTGTGTTGTTCCAAACCAAGTTACCAATGCGCGCTTGCAGGTAGGCAAAAATAAAAAACGCATACAAAGCTGCAATTGCTAAACCAACCAGCATATACATCGGCTTTTTAAGCATTTCGGCAACTTGCTCTTTTTGCTTTTGCTGCGTGCTTTGCGTTGTTTCTTCTGACATTTCCTGCTGCTCTGCTTGGCTTAACCCCTGCGCTTCGTCAACAGCCTGTTGCGCGGCTTCTGGCGCATTTTCTGAATATACGCGCTCTACTATTTCTAGTGGCGCATCCGCTGGTATATTCGCTGAATCCTCACCCATTTCATTCGCGGCCAGCACCACATTAGGTTGCAGCGCTACAAATGGCTGTGCATACGGTTGAATATTGGGCACAGCATTCACTTGGGCAGCGGCTTTTTTAACATATTGCTGATAAGCCGGTATGGCGATGGCGGCCAGAATACCAATAATGATAGGGATAATTAGTAATATTAAATACGCTTTATAAAACTGCTTTACCACGCGGCTCATTTCAAATTGGCTTAGGCCAAAGCGATGATTATTAGCAAAAAACTGACTTTTTTCATGGGAGATATAGGGAATAATCAAACCCAAGGTAAAAAATGACAGTAAAGGCAACACAATAAACACTTTTGCGGCTTGGCCAACTGTGCCTACAAAATTAAAACGCAAGCCGCGATGGCTGCTATTGCGTGCATTAAAAATTGAGCCGCGTACCACCAACCAAGGCAGAAAAACAAACAAAACCAACATCAATAAAGCCGGAAACATGGGGTTGATATTGGCGCTAAAACTGTAAGCCATAAAAAACACAAAGGCGATAAGGCGGCCTTTTAAAATAGAAATGGGCTTTGCATGATAATCAAAGCCCACATTTTCAATTAAAGTATTGTGATAAAAATATTTCTTACGGCGTACTTTTGCCCATGCCGAATAAATACCGAAGGTAACAATTGAGAGTAATAAGTTAACAATCCAAATGCCAAAATACTCGGCTGTATTGCCTTTGAAGATTATTGGGGTGATTTTTTGAATGACTGAGTCCATTTTTTTATCCCTGTTGTGTTTTTGTTAGTATTAAACAAAGTTTACTCGAATTTCAGCATGGCGCATATTGTCTTGCTTATGGCTTAAATACTTGTTTTTTTGTATGCTTTAAGCCTGCATTTTAAGTATTGCAATGTTGAGCATAAAGCGGCTTAGTTACTAGTAAAAATCAAGCACTTAGTGCAGAATTCTACCTGCTTAAATTTTCAACCTTATTTTATGGCTTTATCTGCACTTTCCAGTCGCTCTCAAATTGAAACCGCTACAGAATCACCATCACAATTACCTATATATTGGTACGCGGATGCAAGCTTTTATGCGCTGGAACAACAATTTTTATTCGCCAATGCGCCTAAATATGTAGGTCACGCTTTAATGGTGCCAAATGCTGGCGATTATTACAGCTTGGATTGGATGCTTAATGCCAAAGCCTTAATCAACCAAGCAGGTGAAGTAAGCCTGCTAAGCAACGTGTGCCGCCATCGCCAAGCCGTAATGTTAACCGGCACAGGTAACACCAGCCATATTGTGTGCCCACTGCACCGTTGGACTTATGATTTAAGCGGCCAGCTTTTAGGCGCGCCACATTTTGCGCAAAAGCCATGTTTACATTTGAACAAAACGCCGCTACAAAACTGGCAGGGCTTGTTGTTTGAAGATTCAAAAAATTTGCAATCGCGCCATTTGATTAAAGAATTGAATCAGCTGGGCTGTAAACAAGATTTTGATTTCACCAATTATCTTTTAGATTCGGTGAATGTTGAGCATTACAACTTCAACTGGAAAACCTTTATTGAGGCCTATTTGAAGATTATCATGTGGGCGCTTTTCATCCGGGTTTAGATGCGTTTGTGGATTGCGAAAATTTAATCTGGGATTTTGGTGAAAATTTTAGCGCGCAAACCGTTGGCTACAAGCCTGCATCTGATGAAAGTGCATCGGCCACTTATCAAGCATGGCAAACGGCTGTTGCCAATTATCACGGCAAAACGCCACCCAAGCATGGTGCTATTTGGTTTGTGTTTTACCCATTTTTGATGATTGAGTGGTACCCCAATGTATTAGTGGTTTCGCACCTGATTCCAACAGGCGTAGATACTTGCAGCAATGTGGTTGAATTTTATTACCCTGAAGACATTGCCTTATTTGAGCGCGAATACGTAAAAGCGCAGCAAGCGGCGTATCATGAAACGGCGGTTGAAGATAAAGAAATTTGCCAGCGTATGCATGACGGCCGCAAAGCCTTGTTTGCGCTGGGCTTAAACGAAACCGGGCCATACCAACATCCGCTAGAAACGGGCTTA
>JAYWCF010000012.1:0-7487 GCA_043780715.1 Methylotenera sp.
GTTTAGGTATGGTACTAGATATCGCTTTGCGTGATATTGAGCGCGTTTTGTACTTTGAAGCATTTATTGTTGTAGATCCTGGCATGACACCACTAACACGTGGTCAATTGTTAACAGAAGATGACTATATTGCCAAAGTTGAAGAATACGGCGATGAATTCAATGCGGTAATGGGTGCTGAAGCGGTGCGTGAATTATTGCGCACAATGAATATCCATAACGAAATCGAAACGCTACGTGTCGATTTAGGCGCAACAGGTTCAGAAGCGAAAATCAAGAAAATCGCTAAACGCTTAAAAGTGTTAGAAGCGTTCCAAAAATCTGGCATCAAACCAGAGTGGATGATTCTTGAAATCTTGCCAGTATTGCCACCAGAGCTACGTCCATTGGTACCATTGGATGGTGGCCGTTTCGCTACTTCTGACTTGAACGATTTGTATCGTCGCGTGATTAACCGTAACAATCGTCTGAAAAGATTACTGGAGCTGAAAGCACCAGAAATTATCGTACGTAACGAAAAACGTATGTTGCAAGAAGCGGTGGATTCGCTGTTAGACAATGGTCGTCGCGGTAAAGTGATGACAGGCGCTAACAAGCGTCCATTGAAATCTCTTGCTGACATGATTAAAGGTAAAGGCGGTCGTTTCCGTCAAAACTTGCTTGGTAAGCGTGTGGATTACTCTGGTCGTTCAGTGATTGTGGTTGGCCCAACGTTGAAACTGCATCAGTGCGGTTTACCTAAAAAAATGGCCTTGGAATTATTCAAACCATTTATTTTCCATAAATTGGAAGTATTAGGTTTAGCGACAACGATTAAAGCAGCGAAGAAAAAAGTAGAAGAAGAAGGACCAGAAGTTTGGGATATCTTGGAAGACGTGATTCGCGAGCATCCAGTACTATTGAACCGTGCGCCTACATTGCACCGTTTAGGTATTCAAGCGTTTGAGCCTATCTTAATTGAAGGTAAAGCCATCCAATTGCATCCATTAGTTTGCGCGGCATTCAACGCCGACTTTGATGGTGACCAAATGGCTGTTCACGTTCCATTGAGCTTAGAAGCGCAAATGGAAGCACGTACTTTAATGTTGGCCTCGAACAACGTGTTATCACCTGCAAACGGTGAGCCGATTATTGTGCCTTCACAAGATATCGTGCTGGGTCTTTACTACATGACGCGCGACAAAGTGGCGGCGCGTGGTGAAGGCATGCGCTTTGCGGATGTTAAAGAAGTACAACGTGTATTCGACCAAAACTTAATTGATTTGCACGCTAAAGTGACTGTGCGTATTAAAGAGTTTGACGTGGATTTAGACGGTGTTAAAACCGAAAAAACAACACGTTACGAAACAACGGTTGGCCGTGCATTGCTGTCAGAAATCTTGCCAGCTGGCTTACCATTTAGCTACATTGATAAAGCATTGAAAAAGAAAGAAATTTCAAAATTAATCAATGCTTCATTCCGTAAAGTGGGTATTCGCGATACGGTTATCTTTGCTGATAAACTGATGTACACTGGTTATACCTACGCGACTAAAGCGGGTATCTCAATTTCAATTAACGATATGTTGGTTCCGCCAGAAAAAGAAACATTGATTGCGGCAGCTGAATCTGAAGTGAAAGAGATTGAAGACCAATACGTTTCTGGTTTAGTTACACAAGGTGAGCGTTACAACAAGGTAGTGGATATTTGGGGTCGTGCAGGTGACAAAGTGGCGGATGCCATGATGAAACAATTGCGTGAAGAGCCTGTATTAGACGCTAACGGCAAACAAGCAAAAGACAAAGATGGTAAAGCGCTTAAACAAGAATCGTTTAATGCTATTTACATGATGGCCGACTCTGGCGCGCGTGGTTCTGCGGCTCAGGTACGTCAATTGGCTGGTATGCGCGGTTTGATGGCGAAACCAGATGGTTCGATTATTGAAACGCCAATTAAAGCCAATTTCCGTGACGGTTTAAACGTGTTGCAATACTTTATTTCAACCCATGGTGCACGTAAAGGCTTGGCCGATACCGCATTGAAAACAGCTAACTCTGGTTACTTAACACGTCGTTTGGTTGATGTAACGCAAGACTTAGTAGTAACTGAGCACGATTGCGGCACAACAGAAGGCTTGGTAACAAAAGCTTTAGTTAAAGGTGGTGAAGTAGTTGAGCCATTGCATGACCGTATTTTAGGTCGTACAACCGTGTTTGATATTCTAAACCCAGAAACACAAGCGGTGATTTACACGGCTGGTACTGTACTAGGTGAAGATGAAGTTGAGAAAATCGATGCATTAGGTATTGATGAAGTGAAAGTGCGTACCGCTTTAACTTGCGATACACGCTACGGTATTTGCGCTAAATGTTATGGTCGTGACTTAGGTCGCGGTAAGTTAATCAGCATGGGTGAAGCAGTGGGTGTAATCGCTGCGCAATCGATTGGTGAGCCTGGTACTCAGTTGACCATGCGTACGTTCCACATTGGTGGTGCGGTGTCGCGTGCGGCCTCTGTATCGTCTGTTGAGAGTAAATCTAACGGCGTACTAAACTTTACTTCTACCATGCGTTACGTAACAAATAACCGTGGCGAGCAAATTGTGATTTCACGTAATGGTGAAGTGCTGATTGCCGATGAAAATGGCCGAGAGCGTGAGCGTCATAAAGTGCCATACGGTGCCACATTGACAGTAACAGACGGCAAAACCGTTAAAGCAGGTCAAGTATTAGCGACTTGGGATCCACATACCCGTCCAATTATTACGGAATATGCTGGTTTCATTAAATTTGAAAACGTTGAAGAAGGTATCACTGTTGCCAAACAAATTGATGACGTAACAGGTTTGTCATCATTGGTGGTAATTGACCCTAAACAACGTGCTGGCCAAACCAAAGGTATGCGTCCGCAAGTTAAATTATTAGATGCTAACGGCGTTGAAGTGAAAATTGCAGGTAGTGATTTACCTGTAAACGTTACCTTCCAATTGAGCTGTATTATTACGGTTAAAGATGGTCAAGAAGTGGGTGTGGGTGAAGTTATTGCACGTATTCCACAAGAGTCATCAAAAACACGTGATATTACCGGTGGTTTACCACGCGTAGCCGAGTTGTTTGAAGCACGTTCACCAAAAGATGCTGGTATGTTGGCAGAGGTAACGGGTACAGTTTCGTTCGGTAAAGATACTAAAGGTAAACAACGTTTAGTGATTACCGATTTAGACGGCTTAGCACATGAATTCTTGATCCTTAAAGATAAACACGTGACTGCGCATGATGGTCAAGTGGTCACTAAAGGTGAAAGTATTGTGGACGGCCCAGCTGATCCTCAGGACATCTTGCGTTTACAAGGCCGTGAAGCATTGGCGCGTTATGTAATTGATGAAGTGCAAGACGTGTATCGTTTGCAAGGCGTTAAAATTAACGATAAACATATTGAAGTGATTGTGCGTCAAATGTTGCGTCGTGTACGTGTTTCAGATGCAGGCGACACCAGCTTTATTCTGGGTGAGCAAGTAGAACGTGCTGATTTGTTAGCAGAAAACGAAAGAATTGTAGCGCTTGATAAACGCCCAGCAACATTTGATTATGTGTTGTTAGGTATTACTAAAGCATCGCTTTCAACTGACAGCTTTATTTCAGCGGCTTCTTTCCAAGAAACAACGCGTGTGTTAACAGAAGCGGCTATTTTAGGTAAACGTGATGAATTACGTGGCTTAAAAGAAAACGTTATTGTGGGTCGTTTAATCCCAGCAGGTACAGGATTGGCCTATCATGAAGCGCGTAAACGTGCAGCTCTTGCGGCATTAGCGCCATCAACACCGTCTGCTCAGGCAGCGGCGGCTGAGGCATTATTTACCAATCCAGCTGAAATTGCAGAAGTTGCAGTGACAGAAGCGGCAGTAGTAGAAACACCAGCTGAGTAGTTTTTGAAATGTAATGTGGTTGAAAAGGTATGCGTCAATTTATTTTTATCTTGACACATACCTTCTCGCTAAATACAATGCTCGGTTTTCTACATTAACCATTTATTTGGTTAATCAGCTATTATTTTTGCGTTTGCAATTGTTTTTTAAGAGAACACACGCAAGACTATTTTAAAATGTAGTTTGAATATTTATAAAGGTTATAGGCAATGCCAACCATCAACCAGTTAATTCGTAAGCCACGCGCTAAAGTGGTTACAAAAAGCAAAGTGCCAGCACTTGAAGCTTGTCCACAAAAACGTGGTGTTTGTACTCGTGTTTACACAACAACACCTAAAAAGCCAAACTCAGCATTACGTAAAGTTGCCAAGGTGCGCTTAACTAATGGCTATGAAGTGATTAGCTACATCGGCGGTGAAGGCCATAACTTGCAAGAGCATAGCGTGGTTTTACTACGTGGTGGTCGTGTAAAAGACTTGCCGGGTGTGCGTTACCATATGGTACGCGGTAGCTTGGATACTGCAGGCGTTAAAGATCGTAAACAATCACGTTCTAAATACGGTGCTAAGCGTCCTAAAGAAGCTAAAGCTAAGTAATAAGTTAAAGCAAAAAAGTTTTATTGGGTTAATGCTCAATATTAGTTGAAAGCGGCTAACCAAAAGCCTTGCTAATCTGTCTTTAATTAGGCAATCGCTAGCAAAACATAAATGAAAATAGAGATGAAAAGAAAGTAGAGTAAAGCATGCCAAGACGTAGAGAAGTCCCCAAACGCCACATTTTGCCAGATCCAAAATTTGGAAGCACAGAAGTTTCTAAATTTGTAAACGTATTAATGACAGGTGGTAAAAAATCTGTTGCTGAACGTATTTTGTACGGTGCATTTGACCAAGTAACCACTAAAACAGGTAAGGATGCGTTAGAAGTATTTACACTTGCGTTGACAAACTTACGTCCGTTAGTGGAAGTTAAAAGCCGCCGTGTTGGTGGTGCTAACTACCAAGTGCCAGTTGAAGTGCGTCCAAGTCGCCGTAGCGCTTTAGCTATGCGTTGGTTACGTGATGCAGCGCGCAAGCGTGGTGAGAAATCAATGGGTTTAAGACTTGCTGCTGAATTGGCAGAAGCATCTGAAGGCCGTGGATCAGCCATGAAAAAACGTGAAGAAGTTCACCGTATGGCAGAAGCGAACAAGGCGTTCTCACACTTCAGGTTCTAATGTTAAAAATGTGTAGTTTGTAATATTACCTAAACAAAGTTTAGGTAATATTAGCGTTTAAGCAATAGATATAAGTAATAGTTAAGTGATGAGAATTAGACCGCTCTTTAAGAATTTAAGATTGAATTGATAAGCAAAGGTGAAGCATTGTGGCACGTATAACCCCTATTGAACGCTATCGTAATATTGGTATTTCAGCACATATTGACGCTGGTAAAACCACAACGACTGAACGTATTTTGTTTTACACAGGCGTAAACCATAAAATTGGTGAAGTGCATAATGGCGCTGCCACTATGGACTGGATGGAACAAGAGCAAGAGCGCGGCATTACAATTACCTCTGCGGCTACTACCTGTTTCTGGAAAGGTATGGCAGGTCAATTCGATCAACACCGTATTAATATTATTGATACCCCAGGCCACGTTGACTTTACTATTGAAGTTGAGCGTTCAATGCGTGTGCTAGATGGCGCATGCATGGTGTATTGTGCTGTGGGCGGTGTGCAACCACAATCTGAAACGGTATGGCGTCAAGCCAACAAATACAAAGTGCCACGTTTAGCGTTCGTTAATAAAATGGACCGCGCTGGTGCTAACTTCTTCAAAGTGTACGATCAAATGCGTGCACGTCTAAAAGCTAATCCAATTCCTTTGCAAGTGCCGATCGGCGCTGAAGACAAATTCGAAGGCGTTGTCGATTTAATCAAAATGAAAGCTATTTATTGGGATGATGCATCTCAGGGTATGAAATTTGATTACCGTGATATTCCAGCTGATTTAAAAGCGGAATGTGATAAATGGCGCGAAAATATGGTTGAAGCGGCTGCTGAAGCCACTGAAGAGCTAATGAACAAATACCTTGAAGAAGGTGATTTGTCTGAAGCTGACATTATGGCTGGTTTACGTATGCGTACTATCGCGTTTGAAATCGTGCCGATGGTATGTGGCTCAGCGTTCAAAAACAAAGGCGTTCAAGCCATGTTGGACAAAGTGGTAGAGTTAATGCCAGCGCCAACAGATATTCCACCAACACGTGCAGAAGATGAAGACGGCAAAGAGATTTTCTTAAAAGCTTCTGATGATGAAAAATTCTCAGCATTAGCTTTCAAAATCATGACGGATCCGTTTGTTGGTCAGCTGATTTTCTTCCGCGTATATTCTGGCGTGATTAAAGCAGGCGATACTGTTTACAATCCAATCAAGGGTAAAAAAGAGCGTATTGGCCGTATTGTGCAAATGCATGCCAACACACGTGAGCCACTTGAAGAAGTGCGTGCAGGTGATATTGCGGCTGCAATTGGTTTAAAAGAAGCGACAACTGGCGACACATTATGTAGCTTGAATGATGAAATCATTTTAGAGCGCATGATATTCCCTGAGCCAGTAATTCACGTTGCGGTTGAGCCGAAAACTAAAGTTGACCAAGAGAAAATGGGCGTTGCCTTAAATCGCTTGGCGCAAGAAGATCCTTCTTTCCGTGTTAAAACCGATGAAGAAACCAACCAAACTATTATTTCTGGTATGGGTGAGTTGCATCTTGAGATTTTAGTAGATCGTATGAAGCGTGAGTTTGGCGTTGAAGCCAACGTAGGCGCACCACAAGTAGCCTACCGTGAAGCGATCAAGAAAAAAGTTGAAGTTGAAGGTAAATTCGTTAAGCAATCTGGCGGTAAAGGTCAGTACGGCCATGTATGGTTAATTATGGAACCAAACGAGCCAGGTAAAGGCTTTGAGTTTATTGACGCGATTAAAGGCGGTACAGTGCCACGCGAATTTATTCCTGCGGTTGAAAAAGGTTTACGCGAAACAATTCCTGCTGGTGTGTTGGCTGGTTTCCCAGTAGTTGATGTAAAAGTGACTTTGTTTGACGGTTCATACCATGACGTTGACTCGAACGAAAACGCCTTCAAAATGGCCGCTTCAATGGGCTTTAAAGACGGTATGCGTAAAGCAGATCCAATTTTACTTGAGCCGATGATGGCAGTTGAAATTGAAACGCCAGAAGATTACATGGGCGATATTATGGGTGACTTGTCATCACGTCGCGGAATGATTCAAGGCATGGAAGACAATGCAACAGGTAAAGTGATTCGCGCAGAAGTGCCATTAGCAGAAATGTTTGGCTACTCAACCACCGTGCGTTCATTGTCGCAAGGTCGCGCAAGTTACAGCATGGAATTCAAGCATTACACAGAAGCACCTAGAAACGTGGCGGAAGCCATTATGAACAAGAAATAATTAATTCTTAACTATAAAGGAAACTTAAGTCATGGCAAAAGGCAAATTTGAACGGACCAAGCCGCACGTCAACGTAGGCACGATTGGCCACGTGGATCATGGTAAGACCACATTAACAGCAGCGATTAC
>JAYWCF010000013.1:0-2657 GCA_043780715.1 Methylotenera sp.
TAATAACTCGAAAATATTCCATTTAAAACTAAGGATTTTTATGAAAATCACCCAAATTTTTATTGCACTTGCAGCACTAACTACACTTTCTGTTACACCAGCTGTATACGCGGCTGAATCAGCTGCTACCGTTAACGGCAAACCCATCAAACAAGCATGGGTTGATTACATTATGAAAGACGCACAAGCACGCGGCCAAAAACCTTCGGATGGTATGAAAAATGCCATTATCAACGAATTGGTTGGTTCAGAATTAGCGTATCAAGAAGCGCAAAAACAAGGTGTTGATAAAATGCCAGATTACAAAATCAACGAAGAACTTTCACAACGTAAATTGTTAGTAAATATCTTTTTAGCGGATTTTATGAAAAAAAATCCAGTGACTGAGGCCGATACTAAAGCCGCTTATGAGCAATACAAAAAAGAGTTAGGCGATAAAGAATACAATGCACGTCATATTTTGGTAAAAACTGAAGCTGAAGCGAATGATATTCTTGCACAAATTAAAAAAGGCAGTGATTTTGCCAAACTTGCCAAAGAAAAAACAATGGATCCTGGCTCAAAAGAAAAAGGTGGCGATTTAGGCTGGTTCTCACCGGCTGGCATGGTTAAACCATTTAGCGATGCCGTGACAACTCTAAAAAAAGGTGATGTAACACCTGCTCCTGTGCAAACACAATTCGGTTGGCATATCATCAAAATGATTGATACGCGCGCGACTCAAGCTCCTACTTATGAAAAAGTAAAAGAGAGTTTAGAGCGTACTTTACAACAACGTAAACTTGAAAAAATGATGTTAGATTTAAAATCAAAAGCCAAAATTGAAGTAACTGGCGCTGCAAAATAAATTTAATTCTCGCCTAACACTCAATGAAACCACAATAAATTATTTGTAGTTTCAGCAAACAAAAGCCTGCGATTGCAGGCTTTTTTGCTTCTAAATCTAGTGAAATTTAAAAAAATATGTGATAATCAAGAACTATTATCATTTAGATTAAACTAATGGTTAACTTAATAAAGGATTATTCATGTTTGAAACTCTGATGATTACATTTAGGGAGGGCTTAGAAGCCTTTTTAATCATTGCTATTGCAGTCGCCTATCTCACAAAAACAGGTGGGCAGAAGCTAATTCCTTCTTTGCGCAACGCCTGCTATGTTGCCATTTTAAGTTGCGTCATTTTAGGTATTATAATGGCGCGTATTGGCGGATTAACGCCATTTTGGGAAGGCACTTTAGCCCTAACCGCGGCCATATTAGTGATTAGCTGTACCGTGCATATGTTTAAAATGGGCAAGCACATGAAACGTGAAATTACAGGCGCTATTGATAAAGCCGTTGCCAACCCAGGCAATGGCGCAAAAGCAGCCATTTTTGCGTTTGTGTTGCTAATGATTGGTCGTGAAGGCTTAGAAGCGGCCACCATGATTGCCTCATTGGCTCAAAGCAATGACAGCTACCACTTGGTTGTTGGTGGCATTTTGGGCTTATTGGTTGCAGGCGCCGTAGCTTGGGCATGGAGCAAATATGGCCACCGCATCAACTTAGGTTTATTTTTCCAAGTTACGGCGGTATTTATGGTGTTGTTTTCAATTCAATTATTGATTTACGCATTCCATGAGTACACCGAAACCGTAGAGCTTTACAATTTAAATATTATTGATGTGGCATATTGGCATGCCGCCAGTGAAGACTGGGGGCCACAAGGCCAAATCGGTGCTTGGATATCATACAGTTTGGTTTTGGTACCGTTAGCGTTTTTGGTTTACAGTTTTTTAAGCAGCAAAAACGCACCGAAAAGCCCAGCTAAATTAGCTAATAGCAAACTAATTAGTTAAGATGTGCATTTTTAGATTTTTTAGAAATGCACATCTTTTCAAGCCTGCGTAAATCAGCAAAAGCACCACAGTAGTAAGCGTTAAGATTTAAACTATTTAATCAGAATAGCCATTGCGCTTTCTGTTAAAATATCGTTAATTTTTTAACTCATTTAATTGCTTATCGCCCATGTCTTACGATTCAATTTCTAGCACTTCATTTCTACCACTTCGTGGCAGCCCAGCATTATCTCCATTTCGCCTTGATAAGCTGTACGCTTCTTTAAAGCAATCCGCTTCTAGCATTTCGCATGTTTATGCTGAATTTACGCATTTTGCATTTAGCGATGAAGCACTCAGCGATGCGCAGCAGCAAACGCTTAAACAAATTCTAACCTACGGCCCGCAAGCGCAATTAGAAGAGCCTGCAGGTCAGCTTTTTTTAGTGATTCCGCGGATTGGTACGATTTCACCTTGGGCTTCGCGCGCCACCGATATTGCGCATAATTGTGGCTTAGAAAACGTATTGCGCATTGAGCGCGGCATTGCGTTTTATGTCACTACTGCTGATAACAACCCGTTAAGCGATGCTGAAAAAGTGGCCTTTAAAGCCGCGATTCATGACCGCATGACAGAAACAGTTTTAAGCCATTTAAACGATGCGCAGCAGTTATTTCACAGCGCAGAACCCAAGCCATTTAACACAGTGGATATTCTGCAAGGAGGCGCGGCGGCATTAAATAAGGCCAACAATGAAATGGGCCTGGCGCTTTCACCAGATGAAGTGGATTATTTGGTTGAAAATTTTAGCAAAATAGGCCGCAATCCGACTGATGTTGA
>JAYWCF010000014.1:0-7472 GCA_043780715.1 Methylotenera sp.
GGCTTGCCTAAAACGCCTGCCAGGCAAAAAATAGGCATTGGCGATAATAATCTCCGATTTTGCTGCGTTAATCGCTTTTAAATAAGCCGATTCAATATCGCGCCTGTGCAGCAAGTTATCACGCAATATAAAAGCGGCGCTAACATTTTTACTGGTATTTTTATTGTCGTTTTTATTGCCGTTTTGCTGTGCTCCTTTAGTAGCCGCTTTTTTGGCCATTTTTGCCGAATCGTTAACGTTTTCAATCTCAATCGTTTGCGGTTGCAAATGCGTTATTTTGATTCGGCGCCATAACTTTTGCACACTTTCCGTCATGCTGGGCAACAAAGCGCCTTGTACTTGCACGGCATAATCCACCCGTGGCGGCAAATTGCTGGGTACGTTGCTGTCATCAATAATATTAATGCCGCCTACAAAACCGATTTTTTCATCAATAACCGCCACTTTGCGATGCATGCGGCGCAAACGATTTTTTTTGAACGACCAAGGTGAAATTTTTGGTCTATAAAACATGACTTGCACGCCAGCTTTTTTAAATGCTTTTAAAAATTCGCTGGGCATGTCTTTGCAACCAAAGCCATCTAGCAACACGCGCACGGTTACACCACGCTGCGCTGCCGCTTTAAGCGCATCGGCAATTAAATTACCAGCGGCGTCAACCTCAAAAATATAGGTTTGCAGATAAATAGTTTGCTTGGCCTGCGCAATGGCGGCCGCCAACGCAGGAAAATACGCACTGCCATTACGCAGTAATTGAATTTGATTACCAGCCAGTAGTTCGTTCATAGGGGTGAATGTCTAAGTGGAGATTGGCTTGTTGGGGATTGTTTTAAAAGTGTTGCCGTTAAAATGGCGTGATCAGACACTGTAACAAATCGCGCGCCAGCATGCACTTCAACCTGCTTTATATCAAAGCCGCGCACGTAAATGCGGTCTAATCTTAACACCGGCAACCAAGATGGAAAACTGCGCGCCGATTTGCCAGCATGCTGTTCAAACACTTCTTTTAAATGCAGGCGTGTGGCAAAAGTGCGGCCTGCGCGCGCGCTCCAATCATTAAAATCACCAGCAATAATCAGTGGCGAATCGGCAGGCACATGTTCTTCAATATAATCGGCCACACGCCCTAATTGCTGGCGGCGCCAATGCGCAAACAAACCTAAGTGCACGCAAATAGCATGCAAAGGCACATCCCAGCCTGGCACATCAATGGTGCAGTGCAGCATGCCGCGTTGCTCGGTTGGGTGCGCCGAAATATCCACATTATTACTGCGGATGATATTAAATTTAGATAGCAAAGCATTGCCATGGTGGCCAGCAGGATAAGCCGAATTTTTGCCATAGGAAAATTGTGGCCAAATGCTATCGGCTAAAAATTCCACTTGGCCAGCCATGGGCCAGCCAGAAAAACGTTTGCTATGGCCGCTATGGTTATCTTGCACTTCTTGCAGAAAAAGCACATCGGCCTGCAAATTACGCAATAATTCGCGCTGCTGATGCAATGAAAAACGGGCGTTAAAATGACTAAAGCCTTTGTGAATATTAAATGTGGCAATGCGTAAAGTGTTAGACAAATTGAGCTCGGTAACGATAATAAATGAATTGAATTGTAGGTAATCGCTATAAAACAATGATTAAAATACAAATAATTAAGTGTAGATATTTTACCCTTAAGCTTGCGTGCGCTGTCGTACAGACGGTTTGTAGAAAACGCGTAGGATACGACTTACAAAATTATCCGATTGTGTCTGATAATTTAGTGGATTAATTAATCGCATCATGGAATCCTCAAAAAGGGGAATTACATGAGCATGAATACCTACACAAATAATACTGTTTCATTGCCGCAACAAAATCGTTTGCTGGCCGCTATGTCTGAAAATGATTGGCAACAATGGGAACAGGATTTAGAGCCTGTGGATTTTTCCTTGCACGAAGTGCTATATGAATCGGGCAAAACGCCAGCTTATATGTATTTTCCAACCACGGCTATCGTATCTCTTTTATACATGACCAAAAGTGGCGCTTCTTCTGAAGTGGCGGTGATTGGTAATGATGGCGTTGTTGGCCTTTCCTTATTTTTATCTGGTAGCAATAGCCCAAACCAAGCCATGGTGCAAACCGCTGGCAAAGGTTACCGTTTGCGTGCACAAGTGGCCAAAAATGCCATTAATCGCGAAGGCAGCATGGTGAATATTTTATTGCGCTACTCGCAAGCCATGATTACGCAAATGACCCAAACTGCCGTGTGTAATCGCCACCATTCGATTGATCAGCAATTAAGCCGCCGCTTGCTTTTAAGCTTGGATAGATTGCCATCAAATGAAATTTTGATGACGCAAGAAACTTTATCAAACATGCTAGGCGTAAGGCGCGAAAGTGTGACCGATGCCGCACTAAAACTGCAAGAAGCAGGTGTTATTAGCTACAAGCGCGGCATTATTACCGTGCTAGACCGCAAAGCTTTAGAAAGCCGCAGTTGCGAATGTTATGCCACTGCAAAAAAAGAGCAAGAGCGCCTGCAAGAAATGGCATTTAACGATTAAAACCCCTTACAACGCCACAATTAATGTGGCGTTTTTTTAATTAAGTCATTTAATCAAGTCGTTTAATTAAATATCATTATTTGAAATAAAACTGCACAATTTATGCAGTATCATCTTATTTTAAACATTTAATAAAGCAATAATAATGGCAATTTTAGTCACCGGCGGCGCAGGTTATATTGGTTCTCACACTTGCGTGCAAATGCTGGCAGCAGGGCATGAGATTATCGTCATGGATAATTTATCCAACAGCTCACCCGAATCGCTCAATCGCGTTACGCATATTTCTGGCAAAACGTTTACTTTTATTCAAGCGGATATTCGCGATAAAGCAGCGCTACGTGAAATTTTTACCGCGCACAACATTAGCGCGGTTGTGCATTTTGCTGGCTTAAAAGCCGTCGGTGAGTCCACCGAAAAGCCACATTTATATTACGATAATAACGTTGTAGGCAGCCTGAATTTGTTTGAGGTAATGGCCGAATTTAATGTCAAAAATATCGTATTCAGCTCATCAGCCACGGTATATGGTGACCCAGCAACGGTGCCAATTAAAGAAGATTTTCCCTTAAGCGCCACTAATCCCTATGGCCGCAGCAAATTAATGATTGAAGATATTTTGCGCGATTTGCATAAAGCCGATAACACTTGGCGCATTGCTTTATTGCGCTACTTTAACCCGATTGGCGCGCACAGCAGTGGCTTAATCGGCGAAGACCCAAACGGAATCCCAAATAATTTATTGCCATACGTGGCGCAAGTGGCAGTAGGGCGCTTGGCAAAATTACGTGTATTTGGTGACGATTACGCCACACATGATGGCACTGGCGTGCGCGATTATATTCATGTGATGGATTTGGCCGATGGCCATGTGGCTGCCTTGGAATACTTGTCCAGCCATCAAGCCATGATAACGGTTAATTTGGGCACAGGCATTGGTTACAGCGTGTTAGATGTGGTTAACGCCTTTGCGGCCAGCAGCAGCAAAACGATTCCGTATGAAATTTTACCCAGACGCTTGGGCGATGTGGCGATTAATTATGCCGATGCCACAGTGGCAAAAACCGTATTAGGCTGGCAAGCCACGCGCAACTTAGATGATATGTGCCGCGATACTTGGCACTGGCAATCGAGCAACCCAAACGGGTTTTCCAAAAAAATCAATAAAACTCTTTAAGCCATTGCGTAAAGGCTAATTTGTAAATTGCGGTGCTCAACGTTTAAACGAATAATATCGTCAATCGTTGTAGTGCCTACGCCAATCGTGTCCAAGTAATCGTCATCAGGCTCTGCTGCATCTTCAAATGCATAAAAGCTATGCTCATCTGGCGCGTATTCATCATCGTTTTGATGGTCAAAGTTTTGTTCTATTACTTGCTCTTCACGCATCTCGCGCAAACGGTTTAATAATTTCATTTTTAATATCCTTAAATAGGGCTTAAATTAAAAATGTATTATGGTTTTTAATTGTGTCAATTTGATTGAATAAATATGTCAGTTTGATGCAATTTTAACCATGCAAAATGGACTAAAATGCGTGACAAATAAGATGTTTAATTAAACGTGCTTAATTAAAAGGATGCAGGATGTCAGAAACAGAAAAAAGCGTAGCGCCAACGGGCAACGCCATGTTGCTAAAATTAGAAGAATTGGTCGCTAAAAGTTGTGCCTGTAAATTGCGCACACATTGCATTGATAAAACCAGCCCAGATTGCCTAAAGCATCGCAATTTGTATGCAGAGGCAATGTTAGCGCGCGATAAAGGCTAGTTTTAAAGGATAGTTATAGGAATATTAAAACAAGCTTGATTGCGCAATAATTGCTTGATTGGCCACTACGCAACGCACACTATCGCCCAACTTTAATTCACCACCCACAATAATGCGCGCATTTACCCCGCCATGGCCGCGCATGGCGTTATACGCGCCTTTTCCCAATGCGCTTTCCATTTTGCTGCAAGGCTCGCAAGGCCCAGTAATTTCTAAAATCACATCCCCGATGTGCAATTGCATAGTTTGGTCTTTAAATAAACTTTTGGCAGCCAGCAAATTAATGCCAGACACCAGCAAGTTACGCCTTAACCAGCTTGCATCAATCGGTTTATTTAAAAAAGCCGCCAGCACCGCTATGTGCTCGGCTTGAATCAAGGTGACTTGTCTATTTGAACCTAGTGGATTGCGCGAAGGCGTTTGCAATGTTCTATCGCCCACCAAACCTTGGCCAGCAAGCGCAAGTGTAGAAGCCACTTTTATACAAGGCACATTGCGCGCAGGGCGCAAATAAATAGCATCAAGCCGACCATTTTGGGCAAATTGCGCTGTTAGCGTGCGTAAATCTGAATTAGTGGCGGGCGTAGATGTCATGATAATGTGCATTTTACAGAGGAAATCGCCATGCAAACACACAACACAGAAAAAGACCCGCAACTATTAGCCATTGAAAATCAGCTAAAAATTATCAATAAAAATCTACTTAATGTATTTTGGATAGTGGGTTTTTTTGCATTTTTATATTTTGGGTTGATGATTTATTTCATGTTCCTACAATAATTCAAGCTACACTTTTATTTATTTTATTTCGTGGTTTAACACTTGCTACCATCCATCACCTTTTTAGATTTAGAAACCACAGGCGCGACGCCTTTGCGTGACCGCATTACCGAGATTGCTTTGGTGCGCTTTGATAACGGCGTTGAAACGGCGCGCTGGCAAACTTTGGTTAATCCAGAGCAGCCGATTCCTGCATTTATTCAGCAACTGACCACGATTAGCAATGAAATGGTGGCCAATGCGCCCTTGTTTGCAGAGGTGGCAGATACGCTATTGGCTTTTTTAGAAGGCAGCGTATTGGCGGCGCACAATGTGCGTTTTGATCATGGATTTTTGAAATCTGAATTTAAGCGCATTGGCATTACCTTGCGCCAAAAAGTGATTTGCACGGTTAAGCTTTCGCGCATGCTGTATCCGCAACATAAAAGCCACGGCTTAGATGCCATTATGCAGCGACATAATTTAACTACCATTGCCCGCCATCGCGCCATGGGCGATGTAGATGTGATGTTAGGCTTTATTGAATCAGCACAATTAGAACTTGGCGATGTCGCTATCAAAAATGCCGCCGCCAAGCTGATGAGCGCGCCCAGTTTACCATCGCATTTAGATGCCAATTTATTAGACGATATGCCTGAAACACCTGGCGTTTACTTATTTTATGGCGATAATGAGTTGCCGCTGTATATAGGCAAAAGCGTGAATATTCGCGCGCGCGTGCTTAGCCATTTTAGTAGTGACCACGCCAGCACCAAAGAAATGCGCATCTCGCAAGAGATTAAACGCGTGGAATGGATCACCACGGCTGGCGATTTCAGCGCACTATTATTAGAATCAAAACTAGTAAAAGAGCGCCAACCCATTCATAACCGCCAGCTGCGCAATGAGCGCCAATTATGCAGTTGGAAATTAACGGCTGATCCGCTAGCTAAAAATTTATTAGAATTAGTGCGCGAAAGCGACATTAACCCGATTGAATTAGGCCAATTATTTGGCACCTTTAAAAGCAAGCGCCAAGCGGTAGAAGCCTTACGCAGCATTGCCGAAGCGCATCAGCTTTGTCCGCGCTTCTTAGGGTTAGAAGCCGCAGGCAGCGGCGCCTGTTTTTCTAGCCAAATTAAACGCTGCAAAGGCGTGTGTTGCGGCAAAGAATCATCCGAAATCCATTATTTACGCCTGCAACAAGCGCTAATTGCGCACCGCTTAAAAAATTGGCCTTACGCTGGCAAAATTGGCATACGCGAGCACAGCGGCGAAAACGATAAAACCCAACTGCATATTTTTGAATATTGGACCTATTTAGGCGTGATTGAGAATGAAGCCGAATTAGCCGAAAAATTGCAAGAAAGTAGCCAACTTAAGTTTGATTTAGACACCTATAAATTGCTTTTAAAAGCCTTTAACAACCCTAAAACGCAAGTGATTCAGTTTTAAAATTAACGTATTTAACAGACAGTTTAAGGATTAAATTCTATATAATTAAGGTATGGAACTTGAGCCTTTAAGTCAAACAAATATTCAACAAATTGCTAAGGATACAGCAAAGTATTCATATGCCGAATCAGATGAAACACAAGCTTTAAAAGTCGCACAAAAGGCACTTCAATATAAGTTGTTCAATAAAGCGCTTCATATGAGCTTAAAGGTTTTTAAACGCTAAATGGCCGTTCTTAATTGGACTAAAGAGCAGACGATAGTTGCTTTAAATTTATATTGCAAAATACCTTTCAATCGTGTGACTTCCACACATCCTGAAATTATCAAAGTCGCGAAAACTATTGGCAGAAGCACCAATTCATTAAAGATGAAAATTGGCAATTTCGGTAGCTTTGACCCAGAACTAAAAAAGCGTGGAATAGTTGGTTTATCAAATACGAGCAAGCTTGATAAAGAAGTTTGGATGGAATTTAATAACAATTGGGAAAGCTTAGCATTTGAAAGTGAAAAACTAATTGCAGACTTTTCAGACATGAGCTTAGAGCAGTCACTTGAAATGGATATAGCTAACTTTCCTGCAGGCAAGGAAAGAGAAGCAATAATTAAAGCTAGAGTTAATCAAACCTTTTTTCGGTCAGCCATACTTTCATCATATAATTCAAAGTGTTGTATAACAGGTCTTACAATCCCAGCGCTACTAGTTGCAAGTCACATTATTCCTTGGAGTATGAGCGAAAAAGCAAGATTAAACCCCAGAAATGGATTGTGTTTGAATGCGATACATGACAAAGCTTTTGATAAAGGTTTTATTACAATTACAACTGATTATAAAGTCAGAGTTTCTAAATTTTTACACGACTTAAGTGATGAAGTGGCTGTAAATGATTTCTTCCTAAAACATAATAATCAAAAAATAAATTTGCCTGATCGATTTTTACCA
>JAYWCF010000015.1:0-2642 GCA_043780715.1 Methylotenera sp.
GGTTTTTTGCTGGACGACCCAGAAGATGTTCATACATTAATGTCAACCTGTACATTTGTGTACATTGACCGCACGAAATCGCTAGGCAATCAATATGTAGCGCCAGCAAAACAAAGCGTGGCAATCAAGCGTGAAGGCTCTGTAGTTAGACTTAAAGAGCCCAAATCAAAAATATCAAGTAATTCAATCAGCTCTCAGGCTGATGGTGAAATACCAGCCAACAAAATTTCTTTTTTTGATGTTCTCAAAGATCTTAAAAGTAAATCGCAACAAAATACAGAAGAACCTGATAGCGGTGCAACCATTTATAAGCTGCGCTATGGCGCCAGCACCGCTGTGCAAGAGGCGTTACCTTTTGAGCCTGATGCCGTTAAACATGATTCACTTTTTAAACAATTAACCAAAAATTTAAGCGAATTTATTGGCGGCTTTTTTAATCGTGAAAAATTAAAAAGTACGGCCGAAGCTGTTGATGCTAAAAACAATCTTGCAGACAATTCAGATGCTGATTACAACGTTAAAATTTTTGAAGAAGAACTGCCGGTTGAAGTTGAAATTGCCGCTATTGTTCATGTATATGAGCAATCTCAAATTGCAACCCGCCATATTTTCGAAACAGTCGCTAATGAGCAAAATCTAGATTTAACGGCCGTTAGCGAAGTGCTTGATAGCATGGTGGAAAGTATTGGGCGCACACCAGATGCGCTTTTATGGCTTGCTAAGCTTAAAAAAACCGATGACTATGCCTACAATCATGCGCTTAATGTGTCGATTACTTTGATGGCATTTGGTAACTTTTTAGCGCTTTCAAAAAAGCAAATTAAAGAGCTGGGATTAGCTGGATTATTGCAAGATGTGGGTAAAGTCAAAATTTCTTCTGATATTTTATTGAAGGAAAGCAAATTAACGCATGAAGAATTTGAACACGCCAAAAAACATGTGGATGAAAGCCTTAAAATTTTAGAAATCACAGCGAATATTCCTAATAGCGTTATTTTTTTGGTAGCACAACATCATGAGCGTATTGATGGTAGCGGCTACCCCTATCAACTGAGTAAAAATCAAATTGGATTAATGTCACAAGCAGCTGGTTTAATTGATACTTATTGCGCCCTGACTAGCCACAAAAGTTACGCCAAAGGGGTATTCCACCAACAAGCGCTGGATGAAATACACCATTTAAGTGGCAAACAATTTAGTAGAGAGTTAATTGATCAACTAGTACAGTTTATGGGCATGTACCCTGTCAGCTCATTAGTAGAGCTAAATACAGGTGAAGTGGCTGTTGTGATACAACAGAACCAAGTAAGAAGATTATTGCCGCGCTTAATGCTGTTGCTTGATCCCGACAAAGTGCGTTATGAAACACCCATTATATTGAACCTGCTAATCAACCCAAGCACACCATCGGGCGAGCCTTATAAAATCACTCACAGCCTTGCGCCTGATAGTTACGGCTTAAGTCCAGATGACTTTTATATTTAGTTTAAACGTGAAGTTTTAAAACTCACTCGTAATGAATATACCCACATACCAAACAATATCTGAAACTGAAGCACCTGGGTTTGAGGTTGAAATCAGCTATAGCGAGCAAGAAATTGCTGATAAGCTTTCGCGTTACGGGTTGATCCAAAGTGTATTATTTAATCAACTTAATATCGATGAAAAACAGCTAAAAAATGTAGTAAATTCGCATCAAATCGATAGTAATCCACTATTAGCTTCAATCAAAAACACCTTACTAGCCTGCCCTAGCAAGCAAAATTTAAGCGTATTTACCGCTTATATTAATCAGCTAATTTTTGTATGGCTAAGCGCTGTACAAAACAGCGCTAATATACAAATTATCTTAAATTTAATCAGTTGTTTAGAGTCGAAATCATTACTAAGTAACGCAAATACGCCTAAATTGCATCTATTTTTGTTTCATTTAATGGCCGATACAAGTCATCAACTTCAGCAACAACAATTGGATTATGCGCTAAATTTTGATAGCAATACGCAGCTGCCTAATGTGAGTCAAATATTCCATTATTTAGAAAATAATATTAAGAAATCATCAAAAAATCAAATAGTTGCCATTTTTTCCATGCAATTTATGATTGCTAAAAATAGTCCTGTATTCTCTCATGTGGTTACTGCCCGCTTAAGCCAAAAAATCACTTCAATACTGAAACAAAATATTTCGCCTAAGCATGTTTTATTTCACAGCGGCAACCTGCAATTTGATTTATTGATTCCGTATATTGATAGCGCACTACAGCTAAATTTACTGGCCGCAAAATTAGGTCGCGCTTTTGAAGAAATGTTGATTTTAAAAGATGTTTCGGTACTTGTAACACCATTTTGTGGTGGCGCGCATATGAGTGTTACGCAAACTAATTTTAATGATGTTTATACAAATGCTAAATCAGCGCTAGAGAGCGCCATTGCAAAGCAGCAATATTTTGTGATGTATTCTGATGAGATTAAGCAAGAGCTTCAACATCAAAACGATATTGAAAACAAAGTGTTAGAAGCTTTCGCAACAGATAGCTTAACCTTGTTTTTTCAACCAATCGTCAATATTGAACATTCCACCTGTGCGGGTGCCGAATTGTTGTTGCGCTGGTCTGATGGTGTTAGTCATAACATTTATCCAA
>JAYWCF010000016.1:0-7411 GCA_043780715.1 Methylotenera sp.
ATTAAAATGCCCATTGAGCACGTAATGAAAACACATCGATATCATCTGGGTTTGAGCCATCTAATTTGGTTACGATAGGATCTTTCAAACTAAATGCACGACTATAATCAGCCATTAAACGCACATCTTCATCTAAATACCAGTTAAGTGCTAAAGTTGCCCGTTTTTCCTCACCACCCTTAATATCTTTGTCGTTTAAATCAACGTAATCGTAACGTGCTGCAAGTTCCCAAGCACCCCAAGTACCTTTTTTAAAGTCAAAGTTATTTTTAGGTTTAAGACGTTTAAATTCACCATCTGAACCTTTGTAAGTTCTAGATTCGCCAGTTAGTGAATAAGCAACTTGCGTAAAGTATGACGTAAAATCAAGGTTAGATTTACCAACTCTGTCTACTTTTCCTTTTGCAAATTCTGATTGGAAAGATGCTGGACCATACATTGCAGCAAACTCTAACAGACCTAGCGACATGCTATCAAAACCTTTTATTTCTGCATCTACTAATCTTAATTGCGATAAGTTTGTTGTTTTATAACCAAACGCAGTTGAACCACCATTCAAAGTAGTATTGTCTTGGTTAGTTTTGCGATAACCGTAGTTTGCGCCAAGATGGATTAATCTATTTTCTTCCATAACTGGTGCAAATGATCCACGTACAGACCAGCCAAGACCTTCATCTTTATTTTTAACACCGTTAGCAATTGAATCACCGAAAATACCACCGACTACAATCCAATTATCGCCAGACGCTTTTAAGTTTGCACCAATTGCACGGTCAAATGCTGGTAAATATAATGCACTAACTAGTGAACGTTCAATAAACATAATATCGTTTGAGCTTTCTTCAAGCTCCATACTCATATTTTGCTTTTGATTACCCACAGTAAATTCAAATGGGCCAATACCGTGATACGCCAAATTTACGTCTTTTACACTTGTAGCATTACCGGCAAAATCAGTTTCAATCACATAATCAAAATCGTGATAAGCAGTACCGCTTAAAGACAAACGTGCACGACGGATTTCAGTACCATCAACTGCTGCTGCACCGCCTTTTAAAGAGTCATTCGTGTGATTTGACCAATCAGCATGCATACGACCACCAAGCTTCATTGAAAAGTCACCATCGTTACTTTTCACTTTTAAGCCAGCTTTACCAAACTCTACAGAAGACATATTTTTTTGTTTCTTTTCTACAGCCTCTTTCTCACCAGCGCGACCTCTCATTAGAAGTGCACCTTCTTCTTCAGTCAATACGCCTTTTGAAACCAAAGCGTTTACAATATCATCCGTAGAATCAGCCATTGCATTGCCAGTAAAGCCAGCTAGAAATGCAGTAGATAACGCTGCAGCCACTAAGCCGCGCAATTTAATATTCATTTAAAATCCCCTGTTAAGTAAAAGTTACAATAATTTTTCAACAGGGCGCATTTTGAGATTTTAATGTGACAATTTGATGACAAAGAACCAATTTCTTTGTAAGTGTTGCTTATTTACAACAATAAAAAAGGCCGAGTAATTTTAATTACTCGGCCACATAACTCTATGTTTAAAATCAGATTATTAATCCAGAATCAAACCAATTAAAAATTTATTTACCTTTTCTTTTTAACTTTCTGGGCGCATATGCGGAAACAAAATCACATCGCGAATACTAGGGCTATCGGTTATCAGCATCACTAAACGGTCAATGCCTATGCCACAACCACCTGCAGGCGGCATGCCATATTCTAGCGCGCGAATAAAATCAGCATCATAATACATGGCCTCTGCATCACCCGCTTCTTTGGCTTTCATTTGCGCTTGAAAACGCGCCGCTTGGTCTTCGGCATCGTTTAACTCGCTAAAGCCGTTTGCGAATTCACGGCCTGTAATAAATAGCTCAAAGCGCTCTGTGATTTCTGGGTTTTTATCCGATGCGCGCGCCAAAGGTGACACCTCTACCGGATAATCAATAATATAAGTTGGCTGCCACAATTGGCTTTCAGCGGTTTCTTCAAACAGCGCCAATTGCAATGCGCCTAGCCCAGCATGGTCGAATGGTTTGGTGCCGTGTTTTAAAATCTCGGCACGCAAAAATGCGGCATCATTTAATTGATCTAATGTGTATTGCGGCGCATACTTTTGAATCGCCCCCACAATAGTTAAGCGCTCAAACGGTTTGCTTAAGTCTACTTCCTTGCCGTCATAACTTATCACCGCCGTGCCGCGAGCAGCAATGGCTGCGGCACGAATACAATCCTCAGTAAACGTCATTAACCAGTTGTAATCGGTATAAGCCGCATAAAATTCCATCATGGTAAATTCTGGATTATGGCGAACGCTTAAACCTTCATTTCTAAAGTTGCGGTTAATCTCAAATACGCGCTCAAAACCGCCCACCACCAAGCGTTTTAAATACAGTTCAGGCGCAATGCGCATAAACATTTGCATATCCAGCGCATTGTGGTGCGTGATAAATGGTTTAGCCGACGCGCCACCCGGAATTGGGTGCAACATTGGCGTTTCCACTTCTAAAAATTCGTTTTGAATCATAAAGTTGCGAATCGCCGAAACCACTTTGCTGCGTGCAATAAATGTCGCGCGCGTTTCTTCACTGGTAATTAAATCGACGTATCTTTGTCTATATTTCACTTCTTGATCTTGCAAGCCGTGGAATTTTTCTGGTAATGGGCGCAACGATTTCGTTAATAAACGCAGCTCAGTTACATGAATCGATAATTCGCCTGTGCGCGTTTTAAACAAACGACCTGTGGCGCCTAAAAAGTCGCCCATATCCCAATGTTTAAAGCTTTCGTAAACGGCTTCGCCCACTTCATCGCGCGCAACATAAAGCTGAATGCGGCCACTGGCATTAGCGCCGCTGGCATCTTGAATAGTAGCAAAGCTGGCTTTACCCATCACACGTTTTAACATCATACGGCCAGCCACTGTGGCTGAAATCGCCTGCGGATCTAACGTTTCTTTATCAAACTCGCCATATTGCTGATGTAGCGCATCGGCTTTGTGCAGCGGCTTAAAATCATTTGGAAAAGCCACACCATTAGTCGCCACACGCAAAGCCTTAAGCTTCTCGCGGCGCTCTGCAATTACGTGGTTTTCATCTTGTGGAGTTACTTCTGTTTGTTCGGTCATAATTGATTCTCAAAGATAATGCCTATTTATTTCTATAAAAATGGATTGTTAATCGTTAGCATTTCATTCACGTGCAAACCATGTTGAAAATCCTCAGACCAAAGCACAACGCTTTTAGCTTCCAAGCTGCTGGCAACAATCATGGCATCGTAAAGCGCAAAATCGTAACGTTCACACAATACCAAACCGCTTTCGTGCGTAGCCAGACTTAACGGCAATACTTGGCAAAAATGCCGTATATCTTGCAAAATAGCTTGAATTTCAGCAATTGGCATATTTAGCTTGCGCCTAGCTACATTCGCAAATTCATTTAACACCTGAACGCTAATCACCGCGCGTTTAGCTAGCAAAGCTTGTGTTTTTTGTGCTTTTACTTGATCTACCGAAAGCAGGTAAAGTAAAACATTGGTATCTAAAAAATCTAACTGCATGCAACTATCGGCTGTTTGCTAATAGGCGATCAAACTTAAAATCTACGGGTAACTGCCCTTGATAACGGCCTAAACGCTGCAAGACGGTGGCATCCAGTGTAGATTTTTTTATCTGAAAATGTCGCACATCGGCCACATCAATTTCAATTTCGTCACCCTCTTTTAAACCCAAGGCATTCACCACTAAAGCAGGCAAACGCACCGCTAAACTATTACCCCATTTGGCTACTTGCATATTAAACCCCTTGTATTGATATACAGTCAATATTGTATATCTTATTCGCGCGTTACGCTATAAAAATGTGCGTGAGGGCTAAAGCTTTGGCACCTATTACTGGCATTGCAAGCCGCCCCTACACCTGCCCTGCTATCCACGCCATCGCCGTCGCTTCATCTTGCTCAATCGCCATTTCTACCGCACGTTTAGCCACATCAAGCAAATGCGTGCTTTGCGCTTTAAGGGCAAAACTTTGCTGTACTAAATCGGCGATTTGGCTTTGAATTGCCATATCCACCAACGGCACAACCACGTTTTCAATCTCGCTCACGCGCCAATGCAAAATAATCGAGCCGCCCGCGTCGCGCTCCGACTGCATTTTTACCAATTTTGAATTTAATGCCAATGTTAAATATTCAGGCAATAATTCATCAGGATTTTTTACCGACAAATGCAGCACCGCACCCGAAGTAATCGCATCAATGTAATGCGTCAGACAATACGCCTCGCCCACGCTGCCGTCTTTGGAAAATAAAATCGTATTTTTATGCGGTTTTAAGCCCTGTAATTTATCCCAATTTCACTCACATACGACGATTTAAGATGCTTTTGCGTAAGTGTCATGTGAGCCTCTTGTTTTTAATTCTAATAATTATTTTAAAATCTAGCCGCAAGCGCTAGTTAAGTGTTGCTCACCCAGTTTTCTAATAACAAAGCGGGTACGCGCTCAAATTCGCGCAAATTGTTGGTGACTAAAACTAAGCCTTCGCTGCGCGCATGGGCGGCGATTTGTATATCATTAACGCCAATTGGCTGTACTGTTTTTTCTATTTGACTTAGTTTTTCTACTTGACTCAGCTTTTCTTTCTACTTGACTTGGCTTTTCTAACGCGGCACGAATGCTACCGTAATGTTGTGCCGCTTTTGCTGAGTATGGCAGCACTTAATAAAAGGCTTGCAAAGTCTTCAACGACGGCGTAATTGTGTGCTGGCTTGCTAAACGCCCTGCTTCAAACTCACTTGTATAAATGGGTCAAGGTCGCCATCTAGCACGCCTTGGGTATTGCCAATTTCAACGTTGGTACGTAAATCTTTAATTCTTCCTTGGTCTAAAACATATGACCGAATCTGATGGCCCCAGCCGATATCGGTTTTGGCATCTTCTAAGGCTTGTTTGTCGGCGTTGCGCTTATTTAGTTCTAAATTATAAAGCGCACCTTTTAACATATTCATGGCTTCTTCGCGGTTGCGGTGCTGGCTTCTGTCATTCTGGCATTGCACCACTACGTTGGTGGGCAAATGCGTAATTCGCACGGCTGAATCAGTTTTGTTAATATGCTGACCGCCTGCGCCGCTGGCGCGGTAGGTATCAATGCGTAAATCGGCAGGGTTAATATCAATTTCGATTGAATCGTCTACTTCAGGGAAAATCTGCACGCTGGCAAAGCTGGTATGGCGCTTGGCGTTGCTGTCAAATGGCGATTTGCGTACTAAGCGATGCACACCATTTTCAGTGCGCAATGTGCCATACGCATAATCACCCGTAATTTTAATTGACGCGCCTTTAATACCCGCCACATCGCCATCGGATAATTCCAGCACTTCTACTTTAAAACCTTTGCGCTCGGCGTAACGCAAATACATGCGCAACAACATATTGCACCAATCCTGCGCCTCTGTGCCGCCACTGCCTGATTGAAACTCAATAAAGCAATTATTGGCATCTAACTCGCCCGAAAACATGCGTCTAAATTCCATAGCGGCGATTTGCGTTTCAATGCTTTGCGTATCGGAATCTACACTTAATAATGTGTCGTCATCATTTTCTTCACGCGCCATATCAAATAGCTCTTGACTATCTTTTAAGCCGTTTTCAAGGTTTTGCAAGTTATGCACCACCAGCTCAAGCATGCGTTTTTCTTTGCCTAATTCTTGGGCTTTTTTGGCGTTATCCCATACTTTTGGGTCTTCTAATAAGCCGTTAACTTCTTCTAGCTTTTGCGACTTGTTTTCAAAGTCAAAGATACCCCCGAAGGGCAAGGTGGCGCGCGCTTAAATCGCTTAAACGGTTGGCAATAATATTGAGTTGTTCGGCTTCCATATTGACTGGCTAATGACTTAAAAAACAGCATTATACAGCAAAGGCTTACGGCTTAATGTGGGGCTTTTTATTGCATATTAAGCGGATGGTAGTTTGACGATTTCGCCATCCTCTTTAATGAATTGGCCAATATTTGGATTATCTAAAAGATCTAAAACCAACTCTGAAGGGCGGCATAGTTTTGCGCCTTTTGCTGTCACCACAATAGGGCGATTAATCAAAAAGGGATGCTGCAACATGGCATCCAGCAAAGCATCGTCACCTAAAGTTAAATCAGCTAAACCTAAATCGGCATAGGGCGTGCCTTTTTCGCGCAATAAATCACGCGGCGCAATACCCATTTTCGCAATTAATTCTATTAACTTTTCGCGGCTTGGCGGCGTTTTTAAATACTCAATTACCTCAGGTTCTTCGCCACTGGCGCGTATCATGGCCAAGGTATTGCGTGAAGTGCTGCAAGCGGGGTTGTGGTAAATGGTGACCTTACTCATATATTCTCTCAATTATTAATTTAAAAACTAGCCAGCTTCGTACCAGCCTTTGCTGCGATTTACAATGGCCACCACTGATAACATAACAGGCACCTCAATCAATACGCCCACTACGGTGGCTAGCGCCGCGCCTGAATTAAAGCCGAACAAGGCAATTGCGGTGGCGACTGCTAGCTCAAAAAAGTTAGATGCGCCAATCAATGCCGATGGGCCTGCTACGCAATGCGCCACTTTAAACTTTTTGTTTAGCCAATAGGCCAGCATAGAGTTGAAATACACTTGAATGGTGATTGGAATCGCCAGCAAGCCAATAATAATGGGTTGAGCGAGAATCTGTTGACCTTGGAACGCAAATAGCAAAACCAATGTGATTAATAATGCAGATATTGAAATTGGTTGAATGCGATTAAGCAGACAATCTAACGCTTGTTGACCTTTTAATAGCAACACTTTGCGCATTAGTTGGCTAATGACCACAGGCACAATAATAAACAGAAAAACCGACAAAAATAAAGTGGCCCAAGGCACGGTAATGCTGGAAATACCAAGCAAAAACGCCACCAAAGGCGCAAAAGCAAACAACATAATGGCGTCATTTATTGCCACTTGTGAAAGCGTAAATTTGGGTTCACCGCCGCACAATCCGCTCCAAACAAACACCATGGCGGTACAGGGCGCGGCGGCTAGCAATATAAGCCCTGCAATATAGCTATCAATCTGGTCAATTGGCAGTAAGTCTGCAAACAGATGGCGTATAAAAATCCAAGCCAAAAGCGCCATTGAAAAAGGTTTAACTACCCAATTAATAAATAGCGTAATGCCAATGCCTTTGCTATGGGTCAGCACTTCTTTCATGGCGCTAAAATCAATTTTTAGTAACATGGGGATAATCATTAGCCAGATTAATACCGCAATCGGCAGATTAACTTCTGCGATTTTAATGCTGCCAACGGCTTGAAAAAAAATGGGAAAATATTCGCCCAAGGCAATACCCACCACAATGCAGCCAAGCACCCACCACGTTAGATTTTTTTCAAA
>JAYWCF010000017.1:0-2606 GCA_043780715.1 Methylotenera sp.
AGGGCGTGTCAATCCAAGGCCTGTCTAGCTCGGCAACATACATGCCAAGAACAAGCCTATCCACCTCTACCTTTTCTCTTTTTAAATCCATTGTCTCAAGTTTTTAAATTGTGAGGCCACGTTATCGATTAAATTAATAATATTGTTATATAGCTTAAACTTATTACACGATTCGATAATAAATGATTAATAAACACAAGTGAATAGCTAGCTTAAGCCTTACAACATTTGTTTACAATTCAGCTTAAACCTAATTCAAACTACAAAGTCACGCTTAAATTAATTTAATCGAAAAAACCTTTGTTTAGCGATAATTCATTTGATAATTGCTGGTAAAAAGCTAGACGTATTGGCGATATTTTTTCAGCTTTGACGGCGTTAAGCACAGCGCAATCTGGCTCATGTGAGTGGCTGCAATTGTTGAAGCGGCATTTGCCTAAATAGGGCCTAAATTCTTTAAAGGCTAATTCAACTTGCTCATTGGATAAATGATTTAAGCCAAATTCTTGCAAACCCGGCGAATCGATTAAGCTGCTGGGTTCGGTTATGCCAATCTCGTCTAAATGGTATAAATGCGTAGCAGTGGTAGTGTGCTTACCGCTATCAAGTACCGTACTAATTTCTTGAGTACGTACATTAATATTTGGCAATAAAGAATTGATTATAGTTGACTTTCCCATACCAGACTGGCCGACCAAAACGCTTTGGTGATTGGCTAAATATTGCTTAATAATGTGAATGTCTTCTAAAGCAGACAAATGCACCACTTGATAGCCTAAATCGGAATACAGTTTTAATTTTGATTTTGCGTTATCAATATCCGGTAAATCACATTTATTTAACACGATTAATGGCGCAATATTAGCGGCCTCTGCTGCAATTAAACAACGATTTAAAAGCGCTTCATAAAAGCTAGGTTGTGTAGCTAATACAATCACAATTTGCGTGACGTTAGAGGCCAGAATTTTACTTTTGATGGCATTGCTGCGATAAAGCAAGCTGGTGCGTGGTAGGCTGGATTCTACAACGCCTTCAGATGTTGCCGTCATCTTGATAATGACATGATCGCCACAAGCTAAATCATTTTTTTTGCCGCGTGTTACACAACTAATGCGTGATTTATCGGCAAGTTCAACTTCGTAACGCTTGCCGTAAGAGGCAACAACTAAACCTTGCGGCATTAATGGGTATTTTTCAAAAGTTGGGTGGGATTAATGGTCAAATTTTTAATGATCAAATTTATAGTAGGTTTGGTTTAAGTAGGCAGCAACATTCAGCTCCTCATCTTCAAACCATTTTAGGCCAATCATCGTGTTGCAATTACGCACTTGCGCTAACAGGCCTTTAGAGGATTTCACAAGCGTATTTTCACGCGTGTAAATAGCAGAGCCATCGCCACCAAAACTACTGGCATGGCAACTTATGCAATGTTGATTGACCAAAGCTTTGCCTGCATTTATGTCTGATTTTGCAAATAGCTCATTGGCTTGTGTATTGAAATGGCAGGCTAATAAAGCACAAAATATCCAACTCTTTAACATACGCAATATCCCTTCGCCATTAGTGATTAAACTACTAGTTATTAATTAAGCACTACCTAGTATACGCCGCTAATTTTGAAATTCGCATGCTGGCAGGCGGGTGTGAATCATAAAAAGCCGAATGCAAAGGATCTGGCGTTAATGTAGAGGCATTATCCCGATACAATTTAACCAGAGCATCCACTAAATGTTTGGCACTGGCGTGCTTGGCCGCATAGTCATCGGCCTCAAATTCATTTTTGCGTGAATAGCTGGCCATAAATGGGCGTAGCAAGAATAAAAACACTGGGGAAACCAATAAAAACAAAAGCAAAGCCATGTGATTACTAATTTCGGTCACACCAAGACCGCTGTAAAACCAATCTTGATTCATTAACCAGCCTAATAAAGCCAAGCCGATAAAACTCATAAAAAACAACATGGCGATGCGTTTAATCACATGGTGATGTTTGAAGTGGCCAAGCTCATGTGCTAACACTGCTTCAATTTCTTCTGTGTTTAAGCGGCTTAAAAGCGTATCAAAAAACACCACGCGTTTGCTGCTGCCAAAGCCCGTAAAGTAAGCATTTCCGTGTCCTGAACGCGTAGAACCATCCATTACAAATAAGCCTTGCGATTTAAAGCCACATTTGATTAATAAGGCTTCAATGCGCGTTTTAAGTGTTTCATCTGCTAATGGCGTAAATTTGTTAAATAGTGGCGCGATAAAAGTAGGGTACACCGCTAACATGACGATATTAAACACGCTCCAAATTACCCATAAATAAAACCACCAATATTGGCCAGCACCTTGCATTAACCACAATGCAGCAAACAAAATGGGCGCGCCTAACGCCAATCCAACCAAGCTATGTTTGAGCATATCGCTAAAAAACATGGCAGGCGTCATTTTATTAAAGCCAAATTGCTCATCAATACTGAAGGTTTTGTAATAATCAAACGGGATATCAATTAAGCTACTGATTAACATAGCTGTGCAAATAACCAATGCGCCGCGAATGATTTCGTGGCCCGGTAATAAATTAAACCAAGTGTTATCAATAAACTGCAAACCGCCACCAATGG
>JAYWCF010000018.1:0-2601 GCA_043780715.1 Methylotenera sp.
GTGCAATTGTTTTCCAGCTCTAAAAAATTAGGCGTAGAAGAAGCGGAAAAAGTGATTGGCGCTTGGTTGTTTGCGGAAGACTCTAAAAGTTCTTTAGATTAAGCATCCCAAGTCTATAAATATTAACTTTACAAATAATTAACCGTTGATGTTTTTATCAATGCACCCTACCAAACATATTCAAAGACTGGTTCTCACTAGCTTTATTGTTACGTTTGCACTAGCGCGACTTATCGTGTTTTTTATAATGTCGCGCGATATTCCAGACTTATACTTTCATCTCGCGGGTACACACGTCCATCATCTAAACTATGGCATATTCATTCTTTCCATAGTGGGCGCTATATTGCTTTTCGAGCCGCCATCTGGTAAAAAACTGAGCCTAATCGCTATTGCTTACGGAATAGGTTTAGCACTCACTTTTGATGAGTTTGGCATGTGGCTGCATTTAGGCGGCGGCTATTGGCAACGCGCCAGCTTCGATGCGATAACGATTATTAGCGGAATTTTATTGTTGCTCGCTTATACACCGCCAATCAAATATTGGACTAAGCGAAGATTTGCTTGGGCCATTTTCTTTATCGTCATTCTTAGTTTATTTTTTTGGCGTTTAGCGATAACGCTGCTACCCATAGAACAAAAAACATTACCCAAACTTGAGCAAATTGAGAAACTTGGGCCACGTTAAAGTACGTTATCTTAAGATTCTGTAACTACCTTAAATCATAGTTTGAATTTTACCGGCGCTTAAAAACCAAATCCCATACTCCGTGACCTAACTTAATGCCACGATTCTCAAATTTAGTGAGTGGTCTGTAAGCTGGTTTTTCAGCATACTCAACTGTTAAATCCTTTGCCGTATTTTGCAATTGTTTCTCTGCTTTTAGCGCATCTAGCACCCATTCTGCATATTCTTGCCAATCGGTTGCCACATGAATGTAAGCGCCCACTTTCAATTTGGTGCAAAGCAGCGTTAAAAACTCGGCTTGAATCAAACGGCGCTTATGGTGACGTTTTTTATGCCACGGGTCTGGGAAGAAAATATGCACGCCATCTAAGCTATTATCCGCAATCATCTTTTGCAGCACTTCCACCACGTCATGCTGAATGATACGAATGTTTTCAATGCTAGATTCATCAACCAACTTAAGCAAACTGCCAACGCCTGGCGTGTGCACTTCTACCGCTACAAAATCGCAATCGGGCAAAGTTTGCGCGATTTTGGCGGTGCTTTCACCCATACCAAAACCAATTTCTAGGATTTTTTTGCTATTAGGTCTGGCAAATACTTGATTCAAATCCAGTAAGTTTTCACTATATTCAATGCCAAATTGCGGCCAAACTGTTTCTAGCGCATGCGCTTGGCCTTTAGTTAAGCGACCTTGACGCAACACAAAGCTGCGAATGCGGCGATGCATATGTTCGTTTGGCAAATCTTCAGTTTTATCTGTTTTCATTAATTCTGTCATGCGCGCATTATACTTAAATTATGAATAATTTATTTTAGAGCATATGTGCTTTATCGCCACTTTTAAAACCGATTAATGGCGTATCAAAGTCTTTGCTTAACGCAATCACTTTAAACAATTCACCCATTTCGGCGGGGGATAATAGTTTATGCGCGGCGGCGGCCATTGGCGCATAAACAGCCATATCGCTAGGTGATGTTTCACTTAATATTTCAAGCAAGCCACAATTCATTAAAAAGCTGGCTTGATTGCAATAGCCGGCCAAATTTAAGTGGTGTGAAACGCCAGCCTGTGCAATCGCCGTAAAATTCACATGTGCGGTAATGTCTTGCAAGCCCACATACATTAGCGGATTGCTGTGTGCGTAATGCTGGTAATGGCACATTAAAGTGCCTGTATTGCGTTGTGGGTGATAATACTCACTGGCACCAAATCCGTAATCAATCATTAAAATTACGCCCTGTTTTAAACTGGCAGCCAAGCTGCTAATTAATCCTGAGGCGGCTGGGCAAACTTCGGTTAAATAATCGATTGGCAGTGAGTGTGCGCTTACTTCTTCGTTTAATTTTCCCACAGCTAACGGCTTATCTTGCCAAATAAATTCTTCTGCAAAACCCACAACGCGTTCTATTAAGCCTTGTTGCGAGTTGCCTACTAGGTGCACAGGAATCGCGTCTAATACTTCATTGCCAATGATTAAACCAACAAAATCCATAGGCAATGCATCTAGCCAAACAATTCGCGCAAATAAATCGCTGGGTAATTTTTGTAAGGTTTCTAGCTGTGTCTGGCGCAAGTAATCGCTTACTTCTAAAATACAATAGTGCGCAGGCAGTTGCTGTAATTTCTGCAATTCAAGCAGTAAATCGGCCGCCAATTTGCCTGTGCCAGCGCCTAATTCTAAAATATCGCCTTGGTTTTCGTCACTAGTTTCGCTTAAAACTTGCGCCGCTTGCCTTGCCAAAGTGCGCGCAAACAATGGGGAAATTTGTGGTGCGGTAACAAAATCACCGCCGCCATTTTGATTATCGGCGAACTTAACGGCGCCGCCGCTGTAATATCCTAAGGCAGGCGCATACAAAGCCATCTGCATAAAGCTGGCAAAATCTATCCAACCACCCGCTTGTTGTAT
>JAYWCF010000019.1:0-2594 GCA_043780715.1 Methylotenera sp.
CATAATCTGTTTTTGCATGATGAGTGCTTTCAAATTGATACACATTCAGAGTGTACGGCTTGTTTATATCATTTGCATAAACAAACTAGCTTGTAGCAAGTTTATGGCTCGCTTACGTCGTCCGCTACAATTTCAGGCGTTGGATCTGCTGCAATAATAACTGGTAAATTGGCTTGCATCATTGCTTGGCGGCTAAGTGGTGTTTCTAAACTAACGCGGCCAATTGCGCCGCTGCGGTAATCGGTGAGAAAAGCCACGGCGGTTTTTTCCATATCCCATAAGCCGTCGTGGCGTTTATAGCTGCGGCGTTTGGCGATAGCTTCAAGTAAATCCACGCCATCAATCTGCATCACATCAATTTTCATCAAATTTAATTTATAGCGTTCATTGATTAAATCTGGATACGTTTTCAATAAATTATCCGCCAGAAAAACCGCTACATCTTCATCAATCACCGCGTTACGGCCTATGGCATGGCTAGCGGCCAGCATATAACCATCTGATTCATAGGCGATTTTTGGCCACATCATGCCCGGCGTATCGGTAATGCTAAAAGTCGCATCAATTTCAAAGCGCTGTTGGCTTTTGGTCACGGCTGGTTCATCACCCACTTTTGCCACGCGGCGATTCAGTAGCGCGTTCATTAAGGTAGATTTGCCAACGTTTGGAATGCCCATAATTAAAGCGCGCAACGGCTTTAAATGGGTACCGCGATGTGGTGTCAGTTTGCGGCAGTGCGCCACAATTTTTTTGGCATCACCCGCTTTTTTACAACTAAGCGCTACGGCTTTGGTATTTGGTAAATTATTAAAATAATTCAGCCAAGCTTCTGTGGCTTTAGGGTCAGCTAAATCGGCCTTGTTTAAAATTTTTAAATTTGGCCGTTGGCGAAACAAACGCATTTCGTTAATTACCGGGTTGTGCGAAGCTTCAGGCACACGCGCATCTAAAACCTCAATCACCATGTCGGTAAACTCCATGGTTTCTTCCGCTTTTTTGCGGGCTTGGGTCATATGACCCGGGTACCATTGAATTGCCATTTATTTCATTTCCTCATCAACGCTGACGTTGTTGCCCGCGCCTTGCCGTACTAATTGTACTGTCTGCAGCTTGTCGTTTAGTCATCATTGATGACTAAACGAAATCCGTACTTTAAAAATCAAAAAATTCGTCGCAACACGGCGTTGCTCAATTATTTTAATCGCTTACATATCATTCATATGCGGCGCGCTTAAAATAATCTCGCGCCTTGTTTTGCTTAGACTTTTTTAATTTTCTAGGCATTTAGTTGCGCTCTTGCCTCGCATTTTAACACCATATGCTTTATGGGCTAATTTATGTTATTGATTCTTCTAGCTAATTCATAAACGATTTTTTGCTTTAAAATACCGCTATGCAAAATTCTGACAACCTGCAATCTGTTTTAAAGCCCAACCAATCTATCGCGCTGCTAAAGGCGCTGCATATACTCACTCTAGATGGCAAGCTGAACCAAGATAGCCGCCGCAAGCTAAAACAAGTGTATCACTTGGTAAATTTTATAGAGCCGCTTCTGACAACGCTGTTAGCTTCTAACCCTAATCCCACCTTGGTGGATCATGGCGCCGGCAAATCGTATTTGGGTTTTATTTTGTATGATTTATTATTAAAACAGCAGGCAGCAGGGCAGGTAATTGGCATTGAAAACCGTGCCGAATTAGTAGAGAAATCCACCCTGCTGGCCGCTGAATGTGGCTTTAACCGCATGCAATTTCAGCACTTAACGGTTGAAGAATCCATCCATTCAAACGCGCTACCCAGCCAAGTGGATATTGTGACAGCATTGCATGCTTGCAACACCGCCACCGATGACGCGATTCAATTTGGTTTGCAAAAGAATGCGCAATTTATGGTGCTAGTGCCTTGCTGTCAGGCCGAAGTGGCAGAGGCGCTGCGCCAACACAAGGTAGAAAGTTTTGGCAAAACAGCCTTATCCGAAATTTGGCGTCACCCGATTCATACACGTGAATTTGGCAGCCAAATCACCAATGTATTACGCTGCTTACAGCTTGAAGCGGCGGGTTATCAAGTAACGGTGACTGAATTAGTCGGCTGGGAACACTCCATGAAAAATGAGCTGATTATTGCCAAATACACCGGTCAGCCGCGCAAAAACGCACAGGCGCGATTAGCCAGTATTTTGGATGAGTTAAATTTGGACAGCATGAAGTTTAGGTTTATGTAAGTAACAAGTTAAAGCATGAAAATGTCTTAATTTTTAAACATTTTTGACATAATTGATAGGCATAGTCCAGTTTTTACAATAAACATGTAAAGGCGATGACTATGAACTTAATAAATAAAGCCATGCAATTATTTGATAGCGTTGATGCCATGATAGACAGCATAAGTTTGCTGCAATTTAGCCTAGTGGTGGATGCCGATTTAGATGCGGTGGCTGTTAGTGAGGCGCTAAGCATTGTAGAAATTTAATGCACTAGAGAATTTAGGCGAGGCTAACTTATGCAGTAAAAATGTTTAATTGCACTCAATGTTGGCCAAATCATTTAGTTTGTTATCCCCTTTAGCACGCCTTCAATTGCACTGAGGCGTGT
>JAYWCF010000020.1:0-18705 GCA_043780715.1 Methylotenera sp.
ACAGTCGACACAACTGATAAGAAAGCAGTTTCTACTCAATTTAATAATTCAGCAGCTGTGGATAATATTACCGTTGTTAAAGGTTCCGATTTAGTGGTTAATGGTGGCGTGGTTTCTGTTGATTACCAAGTAGTTGTACCAATTATGGCAAATGCTAGTGCATTACTGAATTTTAGTGCTACATCAGCTAAATAATGTTGCTAGGTTTTGAACAGTATGCTGCCTGATAATCCTACAAAAGAACGTATTGCTGGTCGTCTTGGCTACTCGTTCAAAAATTTAGGGCTATTGGCGCAGGCGCTTACACACCGTAGTTTTTCGGCTAACAATAATGAGCGTCTAGAGTTTTTAGGGGATGGCGCGCTTAATTTTATTATTGCTAATCAACTTTTTAATCGCTTCAATAAATTGCCAGAAGGTGATTTAAGCCGCTTACGCGCGCAGTTGGTTAAGGAATCCACCTTGTGCGAAATCGCGCAGAATCTCAATGTCGGCGAATCGCTTAAATTGGGTGATGGTGAGTTAAAAAGCGCAGGCTGGCGTAGGCCGTCTATTTTAGCCGATGCGCTAGAAGCAATAGTTGGCGCGGTGTACATTGATGGTGGCTACGAAGCCGCTGAAACATTAGTACTAAAATTGTTTCAAGATAAACTCACCGATATCGACCCAAAAATCATTGATAAAGATGCTAAATCGCAATTACAAGAATTTTTGCAAAGCAAAAAAATGGATTTGCCCGATTACAACGTAGTGCTGATTGAAGGCGAAGCGCATGCACAAACCTTTAAAGTGGCCTGCGAAATTAAAGTGTTAGATATTAAAACGGTTGGTGAAGGCACAAGCCGCCGCATTGCCGAACAACGTGCGGCACAATTAGCATTAGAAAAAATTAATCTTTAGCGCTTTTGCGCCATATAATTTACATCATATAAATAGAACGATACAAAATAGAAACGAATACATGACAGAAGATTTAATTATAGATAGTCGTCCTTTTCGTTGCGGAACGGTAGCCATTGTTGGCCGCCCGAACGTAGGAAAATCGACTTTGCTAAATCATATTTTAGGTATGAAATTAGCGATTACCTCACGCAAAGCGCAAACTACACGCCACCGTTTATTGGGGATTCACACCACTGATGACACGCAATTTTTATTTGTAGACACGCCTGGTTTTCAGCAAAAGCATTTAAATGCGTTAAATAAAGGCTTAAACAAAACCGTCACGCAAGTGCTGACAGAAGTAGACGTGGTGCTGTTTGTGATAGAGCCAATGAAATTGGGCGAAGCCGATACAAAAGTTTTAAGCTTATTGCTAACCGATAAACCGGTGTTATTAGTGGTGAATAAAGCGGACTTAATGGGTGACAAAAATAATTTGCTGCCATTGATTCAAGATTTTGATTTACTGCATCCGTTTGTAGGCATTATTCCGGTAAGCGCCAAAAAAAGTCTTAATTTAGATGAGTTGCTTGAAACAACACGCAAATACTTGCCTGAGCAAGCCGCCATATATGGTGAAGATGAGTTAACCGATAAGAACGAACGCTTTTTAGCGGCTGAACTTATTCGCGAAAAAATATTCCGATTATTAGGTGATGAAATACCGTATGCCGTAACGGTTGAAATTGAAAAATTTGAAACGGTTAAAGGTTTGCGCAGAATTTTTGCCGCCATTATTGTGGATAAAGATAGCCAAAAGCCGATGTTAATTGGTAAAAATGGCGAAAAAATGAAACAAATATCGACTGAAGCGCGTCAAGACATGGAAAAGTTATTTGGCAGTAAAGTGTATTTAGAAACGTGGGTCAAAGTAAAAGGTGGCTGGGCTGATGACGAAAGAGCGCTTAAAAGCCTAGGCTACTAAGTAATTTCAGTAAAATAGCTTTTCTAGTTTCGCTTCACTAATGCCAATTAATGAGCCAATTAATGTTAAGTAATTGATTTAATTAAAGCTTTAATTTAGGGCTAGCGATTAATTTAGGGTTAGCTAATGTCAGAACACAATGTTTTTAATCTGCCGATTTATGGCAAGCCGATTACGCTGGATGATGCGGGTGTTTATTACGCCATTAATCGTAAAACGGGTAGCATTAATAATGTGTTCAATTTGGTGTATGAAACCAACGCTAATCAAGATGGTGATTGGTATTTGTATCAGCTTAAAAACACCAGCAAAGATGGAGATATGGGCTGGGTTATCTTGGCCGATAATGGTGATTACCCTTTAAAAAGTATCTCTACTGAGGAAATTAAACAGCATTTTGATAAGCCTGAATATGCCGAACCAAAAGGCGCATGGCAGCTAATTAAAAATTCCAGATACGGCTTTGGCAAATTTACGCCCTTGCATGCGGAATCTGAAAATCTTTACGCCATGATACTTTTTTCAAACGCTGAAGCGACAGGTGTTTCTAAAATGCTAGTACCTTTGCTGATACAAAAAGCGCAAGACGAAGTATTGCAAAGTTTAAGTCAATTAGAGCGCTAATCTTGGCAATTTCTGTCAATGTGCATAAGCACGATAACCAGCCTGTATACGTGTTGCATACCTATCCGTTTAAAGAAACCAGCTTGGTGGTGGAATTATTTAGTCAGCAGTTTGGCCGAATTGCCGCCGTTGCCAAAGGCGCGCGTAGGCCACACTCTGCCATGCGCGGCATGTTGCAATCGTTTCAAATGTTATCTGGCGCATGGTCTGGCAAGAATGAGCTAAAAACACTGCATAGCCTAGATTGGAATGCAGGCTTAACCTTGCTAAAAGGTGAAGCGCTAATGTGCGGCTTTTATATGAATGAACTGTTACTCAGGCTTTTGCCAAGAGAGGACGCGCATGAAAACTTATTTGAATATTATGACAGCACGCTTAAAACGCTGGCCACACAACAAGATTTATTAGATGGCCAAACGGCAAATTCGGCTAAAAGTTTAGCAATTACCTTGCGCCGATTTGAGCTTAAATTATTGCAAGAAATGGGCTACGCCGTACCTTTGCTTACCGATGAAAATGATGGCGAAATTGTGGCTGATAAAACGTATCGCTATGAAGCAGAGTATGGCGCGTGCGACTTAAATGCCACTAAAAATGGCGTACAATTAAGCGGTTTAACCTTGCTGAATATGGCCAATGACGATTATGCCGAGCTGCAAACGCAAAGCCAAAGCAAGCAATTGATGCGCTATTTGTTGGCGCATTATTTGGGTGATAAACCGTTGCATACAAGGCAGCTTTTGATAGATTTACAAGGTCTTTAATTTTGTTTGAAGATATTTCTAGGTATTTTGTATTCAAATTATTGTTAGTAATTCCTGTGCTAATAGTTCTTGAACTTATTTTTAAAAATTCATCAGAGAAACAAAAAAATTTTAAAATATCCTTAAACATAACTGTGTTGTTATTTGTTTTAGGTCTAGTTTTCATTACTTTTAAATATAGTTAAGTAGGTTTAAATGATTAAATTAGGTGTAAACATCGACCACGTTGCAACGATTCGCCAAGCGCGTGGCACTAAATATCCTAGCGTGGTGCAAGCCGCGTTGCGCGCAGAGCAGGCGGGTGCTGATAGCATTACGCTGCATTTGCGTGAAGACCGCCGTCATATGCAAGACGCCGATATTTTCGCGCTACGCCCACTGCTGCAAACCAAAATGAATTTAGAAGTGGCGGTAACCGATGAAATGATTGGTATTGCCTGCCAAGTTAAGCCGCAAGACGTTTGCCTAGTGCCAGAGCGGCGTGAAGAGCGCACGACAGAAGGTGGGCTGGATGTGGTGACGCATTTTGATAAAGTAAAAGCCGCTTGCGATAAATTAGCCGCGCATCAAATTCGCGTTTCACTGTTTATTGGGCCAGATATCGCACAAATTGATGCTGCAAAAAAAATGGGCGCGCCAGTGATTGAGCTGCACACAGGCACGTTTGCCGATGCCGAAACGGAAGCGGAAAAAGCGGTGGAATTAGCGCGTATTAAACAAGCCGTTGCGCATGCCAAAAAGTTGGGTTTAGTGGTAAATGCAGGCCACGGTTTGCACTACCACAATGTGCATGAAATCGCCGAAATTGAAGGCTTGGAAGAGCTGAATATTGGCCATGCCATTGTAGCGCATGCCATTTTTGTCGGCTGGGATAATGCGGTAAGAGAAATGAAGGCTTTGATGAAAGAATCGGCATGCAAGTAAACCTACTGCGCGAATTATCTGCTGTGTTGCGCGGTGCTCAAAACCCTCATGTACTAGCATGTACATTCCGGTTTCTGCGCTCCGTGCGCCTTGCATATAATCCGCTCGCTACGGTTTACAGGATTTATTAATGATTTTTGGCATTGGTACCGATATCGTAGAAGTGAGCCGCATTGAGGCTTCTATTGCACAATTTGGCGATGAATTTGCCAAGCGCATATTGGCAGATAGTGAATTTGCCAGCTATCAGCAATCGCTAATTAAACCACGTTTTTTAGCAAAACGTTTTGCGGCTAAAGAGGCTTTCTCAAAAGCCTTGGGCACAGGTTTGCGCGCACCTGCTACTTTTCAAAATATCGCTGTTTCACATGATGATTTAGGTAAGCCCATATTGGTTTTGGCGACTGAATTACAAGCTTTTATACAAACTAAAAACATCACGCAAACGCATATTAGTATTAGCGATGAGAAGAATTTGGCTGCTGCTTTTGTTGTATTAGAAACAGCCGTGTTAGCAGCTTAAAGTGATATAAATGTGAAAAAACCAATCCGTCATTCTGAACGAAGTGAAGAATCCAGTTCTTGCAAATTAAAGGGCTGGATGCTTCGCTACGCTCAGCAAGTCGGAGTTGATGCATGGTAGAAGTCGATTTTGAACGCCGCTTTGGTGGCGTAAAGCGCTTATACGGTGATGCGGGCTTAAACAAACTAAACGCGGCGCATATAGTCGTGATTGGCATCGGTGGCGTGGGTAGTTGGGCGGCTGAGGCCTTAGCGCGCAACGCTGTTGGCACTATTACCTTGATTGATTTGGATAATATCGCCGAAAGCAATGTGAATCGCCAATTGCATGCAGTGGATGGTGCGTTTGGCAAAGCCAAAGTCAGCACCATGCATGAGCGCATTTTAAGTATTAATCCTATGTGCAAAGTGCATGAAATTGAAGATTTTATTACGGCAGCCAATATTTCCGCGCTGCTCAATTTAAAATGTGATGTGATTGTGGATTGCATTGATGATGCGCAGGCTAAAATCGCGTTGGCCGATTTTTGTAAACGCCAAAATATTCCGCTGATTATGGCTGGCAGCGCAGGCGGGCGGCTTGACCCAACGCGTATTCAAGTGGCTGACTTGGCGCATGTAACGGGAGATAGGCTGTTGTCTAAAGTGCGCAATCAATTACGCCGCGATTTTGATTTCCCTAAAGCATCCAACTCTAAAAAATCGGCTAAATTTGGCATCGATTGCGTGTATACAGATGAGCAAGCCATTAAGCCAGAAGCCGCATGCGAAGCGGATTCTAGCGCTATCACCGGATTAAATTGTGCTGGTTATGGCTCAAGCGTTTGCGTCACCGCACCGTTTGGTTTTACTGCTGCGCAATTAGCATTGAACTGCATACTGCAAAAATAGTCATTAGTGAGTGATTAGGCAAACTTCTTTTAAAGGCAATAAATCAAACTTACCCAGCAAAACCTGCGCGGCTTGTGCGCGTGACATGGTGTGGCGCAAATCGTGGGCAAAAAATTGGGATGATGTGAAATATTGCTCAGAAAAATGCCGTGCTACGAAATCTTCCAAAGGTTAAGCAATGTTTGTTTTTCAAACCAAGTCATTCCAGCGCAGGCTGGAATTCAGACCAATACCATGTTCACGCATGCTTATACTATTGGCTAAACTCAACTTTGACCGGATTCTGGCCTACGCCAGAATGACGGTTATGAATAATAAGCGCATATCAATATGACGCGCCATTTAATTTTAATCCTTGGCGATCAGCTTAATCTTGATAATCCTGCACTAGAAAACTTTGACGCAACACAAGATGCCGTTTTAATGGTTGAGTCAAATGCTGAGGCAACCCATGTTTGGAGCCACAAGGCGCGCATTGTGTTGTTTTTATCGGCCATGCGCCATTTTGCACAGCAACTCAATAATCAGCAGATTTCGCCAATCTACCTAAAGCTAGGTGAGCATGATTTTGCCAGCTTAAAAGCCGCTTGGGCGCATTATATTCAAGCGTTAAAACCACAAAAAGTGATTGTTTGTGAGCCTGGTGAATATCGGCTTGAGCAAGATTTGATTGCGCTTTGCAAACAAACTAACACGCAATTAGTGATTCGCGATGATACACATTTTATGTGCTCTAAAGCCGATTTTAAACATTGGGCTGGGGTTAGTAAGCAGTTGCGCATGGAATTTTTCTATCGCAAAATGCGCCAAAAATATGATGTGCTGATGCAAGGTAAAGAGCCAGAAGGTGGCGCTTGGAATTATGATGCGGAAAATCGTAAAACCTTTGGTAAAGCAGGTCCGCAAAATGTGCCTGCTGCGCCACAAGTGAGCATTGATGGGATTACGCAAGAAGTGATGGATTTGGTTGAGCGGCAATTTCCGCAACACCCTGGCTCACTTAAGCACTTTATTTGGCCAGTAACGCGCCAAGCGGCTTTGCAGTTTTTAGATGATTTTATTCAACATAAGCTGGCTGGTTTTGGTGATCATCAAGATGCCATGTGGGCCGAAACAGATAAAACTAAAAGCCCGTATTTATGGCATTCGCTTTTATCCACATCTCTTAATTTAAAATTGTTAAATCCGCGCGAAGTGATTCAGGCGGCGGTTAATGCTTATCAGAAAAATCAGCTACCTTTGGCCAGCGTAGAAGGCTTTATTCGCCAAATTTTAGGTTGGCGTGAGTTTATTCGCGGCGTGTATTGGCTGGATATGCCGCAAATGGCGCAAAGCAATCATTATAATCATCAACGTGCATTGCCAAGCTGGTACTGGACAGGCAATACGCAGATGAACTGCATGCGCCAAACCGTGAATGACACCTTTGCTTATGGCTATGCGCATCATATTCAGCGCTTGATGGTAACTGGAATGTTTGGCATTTTGGCTGAATTAAATCCGCGCGAAGTCGAAGCTTGGTATTTAGCGGTGTATGTAGATGCGGTAGAGTGGGTTGAGCTGCCGAATGTGACGGGCATGGCGCTTTATGCCAACGGCGGGCGATTTACTAGCAAGCCGTATGTGGCTAGCGGCGCTTATATAAAGCGCATGAGCAATTATTGCAGCAGCTGCAAATACAAGCCAGAGCTAAAAACTGGGCCACAAGCTTGCCCGACGACGACACTGTATTGGCATTTTTTAATCAAACATTACGATACCTTTGCGCGCAATCCGCGCACGGCTTTAATGGCGAAAAATGTAGACCGCTTTGACCAAGCCGAGGTTGAAGCGATTCAAATGCAGGCCACACATTTGTTAACGAATCTGGATAGCCTGTAAAAGGTGCGAATTTATTGGGCTAAACACGTTATTTCACAAAATTGTCATAATAAAGCAGGAAATATGTCATAACATATCTACATATGATAACGACCGCCCCAAAACTGCTAGACCGCGATTTAAGTATTTTAAGTTTTAACGAACGAGTTTTATCTTTAGCGCAACGCCAAGATTATCCGCTGTTAGAACGCTTGAAGTTTTTATGCATTGTTGCCTCTAATTTAGATGAGTTTTTTGAAGTGCGCATGGAAGCGCAATTAGATGCCATGCAGCGCAATCTTAAAAAGGGCGCCGTTTCCATTCACAGTTTTAATGCGGTTTCAGAAAAAGCGCACGCGATTATTAACCGCCAATATGCCATTTTTAATGATGAGCTAATGCCGGCATTAAAACAATCTGGCGTGGATATTATTGCTGGGCATGATCGCTCTGAGCTGCAAAAAAAGTGGGTGGCTAAATATTTTGAAGATAACGTTAAGCCGCTGCTATTACCGATTGCGCTAGACCGTTCGCACCCTTTTCCGTTAGTGGCCAGTAAAGCGCTGCATTTTATTGTAGAGCTAGCACCAGCCAAGCTTGATAGTGCACAACGCATTAATATCATCCGTGTGCCGCGTGTGTTGCCAAGGGTGATTCAGCTGCCCAATAACGGCGGATCGCAGCAACAATTTGTCACGTTAACCAGCATTATTGCTGCGCATTTGCCGGATTTATTTAGGCAACAAACCATATTAAGTTACTCACAATTTAGGGTAACGCGTCATTCTGATTTGGCGTTAGATGAAGATGATATTAGCGACTTGCCCAAAGCTTTACGCCAAGAACTTGCGCAGCGCCCATTTGGCGAGGCGGTGCGTTTAGAGGTTTCGCAAAGCTGCGTTGCGCATTTGTCCGATTTTTTATTGGCCGAATTTAATCTAACGCCAGCATCGCTTTATCCAGTGCAAGGCCCAGTAAATCTGGGTCGCTTAATTTCATTAACCGGCTTAGCGCATGGTGTGGACGCCACTGGTGCCGATTTAGCCTTTGTGCCGTTTAAGCCCGTTTGGCCAAAGCAACTTAAATACGATGAATCGTTTTTCACGCAATTGCAGCAGGGTGATGTATTAATTCATAGGCCGTATGAAAGCTTTGATGCCGTTATCAAATTCTTGCATGAAGCGGTACACGATCCAAAAGTATTAGCGATTCATCAAACCATTTACCGTACTGGCAGCGATGCGCGCATGCTTAATTTGCTGCAAGAAGCGGTGCGTCGCGGCAAAGAAGTATTGGTAGTGGTAGAAATTAAAGCGCGCTTTGATGAAGAAACCAATATTAACTGGGCAGAATCATTAGAGGCCATTGGCGCGCAAATTGTATATGGCATGGTTGGCTTAAAAACGCATGCAAAAATGTTATTGGTGATGCGCCAAGAAGGCAAACGCATCAAGCGTTATGCGCATGTTTCAACGGGCAATTACAACGCCAATACCGCTAAGCTTTATACCGATATTTGCATGCTAACCAGCAATTTAACGCTTACGCGCGAGATTGAATATGTGTTTAGGCATTTAACTAGCCAAATTGCGTTGCCGCGCATGCAACAATTATTGGTAGCACCGTTTAATTTACAAGCCACTATGTTGCGTCAAATTGCTGCCGCAAGGCGCGCTTGTGTTTTGGGCGGCAAAGCGAAAATTGTGGCAAAAATGAATTCACTTACCGATAATGTATTGGTAAAAGCCTTAATTAGCGCCGCTCAGCAGGGCGTTACTATCGATTTAATTATCCGTGGCGCCTGTATTTTGCCGATTGATGTGGCAGGGGTAGAAGGCCGCATTCGCGTTCGCTCAATTGTTGGGCGCTTTTTAGAGCATTCGCGTATTTTTTACTTTGAAATTGATGGCGTAAACGGTAAAAGTAGTAAGCGTATGTGGTTATCAAGCGCGGATTGGATGAGCCGCAACATGATGCGCCGCGTAGAAATTGCATGGCCCATTTTAGATGCGCAAATGCAAACGCGCGTGATGCAAGAATGCTTGCTGCCATATTTAGAAGACACTGAAGATGCTTGGGTGTTAACCGAAAGTGGTCAATATAAACAATTGTTTGCCGAAAATAATGTTGAGAATAATACTGAGCAAAATGGCGTAATCAGTCAAAAACTCAGTACGCAAAAAACACATATTAAAACCTATACAACGCAATAAAATACTAAACAAAATGGCTAATACAAAAGCGCAGTTCCCACTGTTTGATAATATTATTTTGTGGCGGCATGCGCAGGCAGAGTTGGCAGATTTTGAATTGGGCGAGCAAGATAATGCGCGCCAGCTAACCGCTAAAGGCCATGTGCAAGCCAAGCGCATGGGACGATGGCTTAAAGAGCATCTACCAAAAAATACGGTTTTGTTATGCAGCCCAGCGGTGCGCGCGGTGCAAACGGCCGAAACATTGCATTATAAAATTCAGTTAGATTCTGCATTACTGCCAGGCGCTACTTTGAGCGAAGTATTAAACGCGTTGGCGCCTTATCAACAGCAAAAAAACATGTTGATCGTTGGGCATCAACCTTGGTTGGGTGAGTTATTGGCTTACTTGTTTGAGCAAAACACTGTTGATGTTGCCAATGTGCAATCAATTAGCGTTAAAAAAGGCGCAGTGTGGTGGCTGCGCCTTCATTCTTACGATGATTCATCACAACCAGATTTTTACAAACTCTACACCTTGCAAACGCCAAGTTTGTTATAAGTAAAATCGCAGTTAAGTGATTGCTTAGTCTTTCTTGTTAGGTCTGCCCGTTTTAATCACTGGAATTTTAGCCAAGGTTGTCTTTAAAGTGTTATCACTCATGGCCGCTAATAATTTAATACCAGCGCGTAACAATTCACTTTTTTTAGCTGGCTGACCCATTGAAGTTAAGCGCGCTTTTAACAAAGCAATTTGCGCGTATTCGTCTTTAGGCATAGTAAAGCTATCGCGTTCCATTTTAACTTTGTCCGATTTCGGCTTTTTATCGTCGTCTTTGTTATCTTTTTTAACCACTTTTTTTACCGATTTAACAGTGCTATTTGCAGGCTTTACGGCAGCTGGTTTAGCTGCAATTGGTTTGGCCACTGCTTTAGTTGCAGCAGCTTTGCTGGCAACAGCCGCTTTGGTGACTGGTTTAGCAGAAGGTTTAGCCGCTGGTTTTGTTGCTGTAGGTTTTGGCGCTGCTGCTTTCAAACCAAGTGCTTGTGCTTGAATAGGTGAAATCTTAGACATCAATAAACTCCTTTTTATAATTCGCTATAAGGTTGTTTTTAAATGAATTGAAACTTCAAATTTAAAAACAGTGTAAACAGTTTATACCGTTTAATTAGCATGTCAAATATTTTTAATGCATTAAATCAGTAATTTAAGTCTTAATTTTGTCATAAAAATGACTTAATTTGGCGTAGAAACAACTAAGCTCCAGTTAGTTTTTTGCCATGCTAAAATCTCTTCTTCAAGCAAGTAGCAGGTTTGTGGGAAGCTTTGTTGCCATGCGCCTGGTAGGCTCAGCATAAAAATATTATCAGCGCGTTCTAATTTAATGTTTTTTAATACCGGCATATTGCGTGAGTGGCAGAAAATCACCGCCAAACGCAATGCCAGTAATTTGATGATAAAACGGTCATCATCAAAATCTATTTCTAATTTTTTTAGTTTTCCGCAATGGCCTAAAACCAATAAACTTAAGCTATGCAATTCGCTTTGTGAAAAGCCCATTAGCTCAGTATTATCTAAAATATAAGCGCCATGTTTGTGCAACTCGCTATGCGAAATGGCGGCGCCAACTTCATGGCACAATGCAGCCCAAGCCAATATTTGCCTTGGTTTACCTAGCTCGGCACGATTATACTCTGCAGGATTATCAGTAGACGTTTGTAATGTTGGACGCAGCGCATCGTAAAAACTAAGCGCTACTTTTTCTACATTTTGTGCATGTTTTTTGTTCACGCCAAACCGCGTGGTCAACCGTGAAATCGATGCGTCACATAAATCTTCAGGCGCATCCGCTTCGTCATCCATTAAGTCATATAACACGCCGTGACGAAGTGCGCCTTTGGCTACGATTAAGGTTTCAAGTTTGAGTAAATCGAAGATGCCAATCAAAATACTTAAGCCGCCGCCAATCACCGATTTGCGGTCTTCTTTTAAGCCAATTAAATCCAATCTATCGGCCGTTCTGGCTTTAATCAATTGGCCGCGCAGCCACGCCAGGCCTTCACGCGTGATTTTATCTTGCTCAAAACCAGCATAACCTAAAATTTCGGCCACCGCGCCAACCGTGCCCGACGCGCCATAAGCGACATCCCATTGGCTGCGCTGATAGATAGGTGCTACCGCATCTAAAAACGATTCAGCCGCAATTTCAGCGCGCTGCAAATTGCGTTCGGTTAATTGGCCATCGGCAAAATATTTAAGCGACCACGCCACAGAGCCAACCCGTGTTGAGTCAGTAGTTTTAGCGTTTAAATGTTGCCCTAAAATAAATTCAGTTGAGCGGCCGCCAATATCAATGACCAAACGTCTTTCGTCAGATTGCGGCAATAATCGGCTAACGCCTTGGTAGATTAAGCGCGCTTCTTCAACGCCAGAAATCACTTCAACTTCAAAGCCAAGCGCCTTTTTGGCCAGCTTTAAAAACTCATCGCGATTTTTCGCCTCGCGCAAGGTTTGTGTGGCAACGGCGCGTACATGTTGTTTAGGAAAACCTTTTAAAGTTTCACCAAAACGCGCTAAACATTTAAGCCCGCGCTCTATGCCTTCTGGTTTTAAATTGCGCTCTTCATCTAAATCGCCACCTTGGCGCACGGTTTCTTTTAGGTAATCAACGCGCTGAATTTGGCCTTTTTCATAGCGGCCAATTTCAAGCCTAAAACTGTTAGAACCCAAATCAATCGCGGCTAGCAGGGTTTCGCTAGAAATAATATTATCGTTTTGCATAATGCTTTTATAGCATATTTGCTTGCAATCAAGATGACAATATTAGGTGTTAACAAAAATTTATTACTAAAAATTGCCAGTTTTAACGCTTGAAATATAAGGCTGTAGCCCAACATTAAGACATGTTTAATGCATTTGTTCATACATTTAATTAGAGGAAAAATATGGTGACACAACAAGCTGAAAAAATGGAATTTAAAGCGGAAGTTAAGCAACTATTGCATTTAATGATTCACTCGCTGTACAGCAACAAAGAAATTGTGCTGCGCGAATTGATTTCTAACGCATCAGATGCGGCCGATAAACTGCGCTTTGAGGCGCTTGCCAATGGCGCGCTGTATGAAAACGATAGTGAGCTGAAAATTCAAATTGGTTTTGATAAAACGGCACGTACACTAACCATTTCAGATAACGGGATTGGCATGAACCGCGATGAAGTGGTTGCCAATATTGGTACCATTGCCAAATCGGGTACTAAAGAATTTTTTAATGCGCTAAGTGGTGATCAAGCTAAAGATGCCAACTTGATTGGCCAGTTTGGTGTGGGTTTCTATTCTGCATTTATTATTGCCGATAAGGTCACGCTAGTAACGCGTCGCGCAGGCAGTTCAGAAGCGGTTAGATGGGTGAGCGCAGGTGAAGGCGATTTCACATTAGAAACGGTTGAAAAAGCCACACGCGGTACTGAAATTACGCTGCATTTGCGCAAAGATGAAGATGAATTTTTAAACGATTGGCAATTGAAATCGATTATTCGCAAATATTCAGACCATATTACCTTGCCGATTGTGATGCTTAAATCGGAATGGAAAGAGGGTGAAGAGGGCGCTGATGGTGCAAAACAGCCGGGTGAAATGGTGCTTACTGATGAATTGGAAACCATTAATAAAGCATCGGCTTTATGGGCGCGTAGCAAAAATGATATTACGCCTGACGAATACAATGAATTCTACAAACACGTTTCGCATGATTATGAAAACCCGCTTGGCTATACGCACAGCCGCGTAGAAGGCAAGCAAGAATATATTTCATTGCTGTATATCCCAAGCAAAGCGCCGTTTGATTTGTATGACAGAGAGCGCCGCCAAGGCATTAAATTGTACGTAAAGCGCGTATTTATTATGGAAGACGCTGAAAAGCTAATGCCGCAATACTTGCGTTTTGTTCGCGGTGTAATTGATTCAGCCGATTTGCCGTTAAACGTATCGCGCGAAATTTTGCAAGATAGCCGCGATGTTGATGCCATTAAAAATGGCTCGGTAAAGAAAGTATTGGGTTTATTAGAAGATTTAGCTAAAGATAAGGCGGAAGATTACGCTAAATTTTGGTCAGAATTTGGCCGCGTATTAAAAGAAGGCCCGGGTGAAGATTTTGCTAATAAAGACAAAATCGCTGGCTTGTTAAGATTCGCCAGTACGCATGCCGATAATGAAGTGCAAAATGTTTCATTTGTTGACTATGTGGCGCGCATGAAGCCTGAGCAAGAAGCGATTTATTTTATTACCGCCGATACTTTTGCCGCCGCGCAACATAGCCCGCACTTAGAAATTTTCCGCAAAAAAGGCATTGAAGTATTGCTGATGTCTGACAAAGTGGATGAATGGTTGCTGGGTAGCCTGACTGAATTTGAAGGCAAAAAACTGCAATCAATCGCTAAGGGTGATTTAGATTTAGGCAAGTTAGAAGATGAAGCCGAAAAAGAAGCCAAAGCTAAAATTGAAGAGGATGCAAAATCGTTAATTGAGCGCATTAAAACAGCATTAGGCGATACGGTAAAAGAAGTGCGCGTGACGCATCGCTTAACCGATTCACCCGCTTGTTTAGTGGCTGGTGCGCATGATGTGTCGGCTAATTTGGCACGTATTTTAAAAGCCGCTGGCCAAAATGCGCCAGACAACAAGCCGGTGTTAGAGATTAACCCTGCGCACAAATTGGTGAAACGATTAGAGGCCGAAACCGCTGATGCCACTTTTAATGATTTAGCGCATTTAGTGTTTGATCAAGCCTTGTTGGCAGAAGGCGGTCAACTTAACGACCCCGCCAGTTTTGTAAAACGTATGAATAGTTTGCTGGTTTAAGCGTTAATTAATCAAAAAAGCCTGCCTAAAAGCAGGCTTTTTTGTTAAAGCACAATTTATCACAGAACATTGGCTTGGTATTTGCTAAAATACATTATTAGCCATTGCTTAATATCCACCAGAAAGCATTTTTAAAATGAAAACACCAGCCAAATCCGCAAAAAATGAAACCATTATTTTGCCCAAACTCACCCCGGTTAAACAAGCACTGCAAAATCATCTTGTTTTCTCTTGCTTTAAGACAGACAAGGTAGCCACGCCAAGAGATTGGTATCACACCGCTGCTTATACCGTGCGCGATCATGTGGTTGAGCGCTGGGTTAAAACATCGGCTTCTTATTATGATCAAGATCCAAAACGCGTTTATTACCTCTCATTAGAATTTTTAATTGGTCGCATGCTGACTAATGCTGCACTAAATTTGGGCATTCAAGATGAATTAAGTGATGGTTTAGGTGCATTAGGCCGGACCATGGAAGCCGCCGCTGAAATGGAACCTGATGCGGCTTTAGGTAATGGTGGTTTAGGTCGTTTGGCAGCGTGCTTTTTAGATTCAATGGCAACCATGGATATTCCGGCTGCTGGTTACGGTATTCGTTATGAATATGGCATGTTCAAGCAATCGATTGAGCATGGTCAACAAATGGAAAACCCTGATAACTGGCTACGTTATGGCAATGTGTGGGAGTTTCAACGCCCTGAAGCCACTTACGATATTAAGTTTTATGGTCATGTGGTGCCTGTTAATGATGAGCATGGCGTTAAGCATCACTGGTGCAATGCGCAACATGTAGTGGCAATGGCTTACGATATTCCGGTGCCAGGTTATGGCACCGATACGGTGAATAATTTGCGATTATGGTCGGCAAAAGCCACTAAAGATTTCGATTTGCGCCAATTTAATGATGGTAATTATGAGCAATCAGTAGAAGAGCGTACCGATTCGGAAACCATTTCAAAAGTGCTTTACCCAAATGATTCGTCTGCATCAGGCCGCGAATTACGTTTAAAACAACAATACTTTTTTGTTTCAGCCTCAATTCAAGATATTTTGCGTCGTTTTACCACCACGCGTGAAGTGAAAACCGAAAAAGATTGGGCCGAATTACCCAATAAAATCGCCATTCAATTAAACGATACTCATCCAGCCATTGGCGTGGCAGAAATGATGCACCAATTGGTGGATATTCATGGCTTATCGTGGAATTTTGCTTGGGGCTTGGTGGTGAAGATATTTGCTTACACCAACCATACCTTAATGCCAGAAGCGCTTGAAACGTGGTCGGTTGAGCTGTTCGGCAGCTTGCTACCGCGCCACTTAGAAATTATTTACGAAATTAATCAACAATTCGTCACCATGGTGAACCATAAATTCCCAGGCGATACTGATTTGATTAAACGCGTGTCGATTATTGATGAAACGCACGGCCGCCGTGTGCGCATGGCGCATTTGGCGGTAGTGGGTAGCCATACTGTGAATGGCGTAGCCGCTTTGCACAGTGAGTTACTAAAAACCACTTTGTTTGCCGATTTTAATAAAATCTACCCAAATAAATTAACCAATGTGACTAACGGCATTACGCCGCGCCGCTGGTTAAATCAAGCCAATCCAGAACTAACAAAACTAATCGCGCAAGCCATTGGTGATGGCTTTCAAAAAGATTTAACGCAATTGGTTAAATTAACACCCTTGGCTGATGATAAAGATTTCCGTAAAGCATTCCGCGCCGTTAAACACGCCAATAAATTACGCTTGGCGAACAAAATCGAAAGCGTTACTGGCGTTAAGCTCAATCCAGATTCATTGTTTGATGTGCAAATTAAACGTATTCACGAATACAAGCGCCAATTGTTAAACGTATTGCATGTAATCACTTTATATAACCGCATTCGCCATGGCGAAAAAGATATTACGCCACGCACAGTTATATTTGGCGGTAAAGCGGCACCTGGTTATTGGATGGCAAAATTAATTATTCGCTTAATTAATGATGTGGCCAGCATTGTGAATAACGACCCAGCGGTTGGCGATAAGCTAAAAGTGGTGTTTTATCCAAACTATGAAGTATCCGCCGCTGAAATTCTGTTCCCAGGTAGTGATCTATCTGAGCAAATTTCAACAGCCGGCACTGAAGCCAGCGGCACGGGTAATATGAAGATGGCGCTAAATGGCGCGTTAACCATTGGTACATTAGATGGCGCTAACGTGGAAATTAAAGAAGAAGTCGGCGATGAAAATATCTTTATTTTTGGCCTAACCACGCCACAAGTAGCCGAAACCAAAGCTAATGGCTATAACCCGCGTGATTATTACCACCATAATCCAGCATTAAAAGAAGTGTTAGATATGATTGGCAGCGGTTTCTTCTCAATAGAAGAGCCTAATCGCTACCAGTCAATCGTTGATAATCTGCTTAATAATGACAATTATTTATTATTGGCTGATTACGCCAGCTATATTGCTTGCCAAGATGAAGTGGCGACTGTTTATCAAAATCAAGAGGAATGGTCACGCCGCGCCATATTAAACGTGGCACGCATGGCTAAATTTTCTAGTGATAGAACCATTGGTGAGTACGCTAAAAATATTTGGCACGTAGAATCATTAAAAGCGAAGTAGTTAAACTTTAGCTAGGCGGTTCTACTAAATGTTAATTTTAGTAGAAACAAGCCTAGGCCAAAGGTAAACCAACGTTAAATAAGTGTTAGTACAATTATTAAGTTGTATTATTCAATTTATTTAACGTTTTTTATTGGGGAAAAGCTATGAAAAAAGTAATCGTTACAACGCTGTTGGCTTTATTTGTATCGCAGGCTAACGCGCTGGCTATAAGTGACTTAAGTAATACAGATGCCAGCAACGGTTTAAAAGCGGCCTTAATTCAAGGCGCCAATAAGGCAGTCGCCAACTTAGGCGCTGTAGATGGCTTCTTTGGTAATAAACAAGTCAAAATTCCATTGCCAGAAGCCATGCAAAAAGCTGAAAAAGCCATGCGTATGTTTGGTATGGGTAAGCAAGCCGATGAATTGGTGCTTAAAATGAATCGCGCTGCCGAAGCCGCTGTACCAGAAGCGAAGGCCTTATTAATTGACTCTGTTAAAAAAATGACTTTGGATGATGCAAAAGCGATTTTGACTGGCCCACCAGATTCCGCTACACAATACTTTAAAAAATCCACCTCGTTACCAATGGGCGAAAAGTTTTTACCCATTGTTAAAAGCGCAACCGAAAAAGTGAAGCTCGCTCAGCAATATAACAAGTTTGCTGAAATGGGTAACAAATACGGATTAGTTAAAAAAGAAGACGCCAACCTTGAGCAATATGTCACGCAGAAAACCTTAGATGGCGTTTATTTAATGATGGCGCAAGAAGAGGCCGCAATACGCAAAGACCCAATAGGACAAGCCAGCAGTTTAATTAAAAAAGTTTTCGGCGCAATCGGTCAATAATTTTTAATCGGGAAGTGATTGATTGGCTTAGCAATTATTTCCTAAACACCTTCAAAAGCAGAAATTGCAAGGAATTGCAGGCATTAAAATTCCAGCAATTTATAAATAAAACGCTCAATACTGTTTGACAGTAATGCCCAGTCTTGCTATAGTCTCATTTCTCGGCGATACATATGTCGAGTCGGACGCGGGATGGAGCAGTCTGGCAGCTCGTCGGGCTCATAACCCGAAGGTCACAGGTTCAAATCCTGTTCCCGCAACCAGTAAAATAAGGCATTGACGTGGTTTAAAAGCTCTGTATAATGCGCACCTCGTTAACGCAAAGCGTGAAACGAAATACCAAAAAGTGATTCACTTTCTCGGTAGCAAGAATAAGCTCTTTAACAAAATGAACGACTGATAAGTGTGGGTGTTTGTGATTAAGACACATTGACTTAGACGCAACGAATGCAAGGTGCAAACCTTGAATGTTTTGTTGTTTGGTTTAAGTTGATACTCAAGATAACAAATGCTTACACTTAAATTTATGACAAGTATGTAATAAGGCTTATTTAGTAATAGATAAGCAGTACACAAACCTTGACAATGAATTTGAGAAACCAGCTCAACACATACTTAGAATTTCTCTAAGACATGATTGAGTTGCAAAGCAAAAAGCGAATACCACCTCGAAAGAGGAAAAAGTAATAGTCATACATTAAACTGAAGAGTTTGATCATGGCTCAGATTGAACGCTGGCGGAATGCTTTAC
>JAYWCF010000021.1:0-2587 GCA_043780715.1 Methylotenera sp.
GCCAGCGCTGGGTTTTTGCAGCAAAATCATTTCACGCAACAGGGTAGATTTGCCAGAGCCACTGCCGCCAATAATGGCAAAAATTTCGGCGCGGTTTACGGTCAGATTAATATCGGTGTGCACAATATTATTGCCAAAACGGGTAGAAACGTTGCGCATTTCAATCACGCAATCAGTCGCTGGTGAATTGGTGGGCGTATTGGTGAGCGTGTCGGCGGGCGTATTAGTCATGGCGCTTATAAATCCAGCATGCTAAAAGCCACCGAAAACAAGGCATCGGCCACAATGACTAAAAATATAGATTGCACCACGCTGCGTGTGGTTTGGCGGCCTACGCTGTCGGCGCCGCCTCTGGTTCTAAAGCCTTGAAAGCAGCCAACCATAGCAATAATCAGCGCAAATATAGGGGCTTTGCCAACGCCAATCATAAAAGCGGTGGGGCTAACGGCTTTAACAAAGCGGTCTAAAAACTCAATAAATCCTACATCTAATTGTTGCTGTGCCATTAACATGCCGCCAAACACGCCCAACGCATCGGCAAATACGGTTAGTAATGGCATGGCAATAAATAAGGCAATTACTTTTGGCAACACTAAAAGCTCTTGGGGCGATATGCCTAAGGTGCGCATGGCGTCAATTTCTTCTGTTACGGCCATGGTGCCAATTTGCGCGGCGTAAGCAGAACCCGAACGGCCAGCGATGATAATGGCGGTCATTAAAGGCGCAAATTCGCGCAACATCGAAAGCCCCACTAAATCGGCCACAAAAATATTAGCGCCATATTGCCTTAATTGGCCTGCACCTTGGTAGGCCACCACAATGCCTAGTAAAAAGGATAATAATCCCACAATGGGTAACGCATCAAAGCCAGCGGTGCGGATATTAAACAGAATAGGGCGCCAGCGAATGCGCTTTGGCTGCATAATGCTTTTAACCAAGGCATGGGCTGTTTCGCCAATAAAACTTAGCGCTTCTAAGAGTTGATTGAGTTGATCAACCGTACTTTTACCCACACGCTCAAATAAATTGGGTGTGGCAGGCAGGTTTTTAATTAACTTAGTTGGCTTGCTAAGGGCTGTCATTACTAGATTATAAAGTGTTAATGATTGCAGCAAGCAACAAAAAGTTTATTTTTTACTAGTGTTGAGATGCTAAAAGTTGAACTTTTGATTGATTCTGAATTCGCGGAAATCATGATTTTAATTATTACACAATTGGGGTTTTTAGTCTGTACGATAGCGCACAGACCTGATGTTTGGCCGCCGAAATATTACCTACATTGTATTGTTATACGTCTTAATATCCGCTTCATAACATACACAAGAAACTGCTTTTAAGCCATTGATATCATGGATAATTACACTACCACGAATATAGCTGATTAAGTTTTTGCGCTGTAATGAGCCAGCGGCTTTGGTAACACCCACACGGCGCACGCCAAGCATTTTAGCTAACTGGTCTTGCGTAATATGAATCTCATCCGATTGCGATCGATCGTGAAACATTAGTAGCAATCGCGCTAAACGATTCTCTAATAAGTGAAAAAGATTACAAGCGGCAATTTGCAATACTTGGTTATAAATCACATTTGCGTAGTGATTTAACACCAAGCTTAGTGCCGGTTTTAGCTCTATTTGTTGGGTGAAAATGGCGGCTGGAATGCGTAGCGCAAAGCCTGATTTTTGCACTACCGCGCGGCACGGCCTATTGTTGACGCCTAATAATAAACTGATGCAAAGCATGCCTTCATTGCCAATTAACGTCACCACCCAATAAGGGCAGCCAGTCACTTGTTTTTCCCAAGAGATAATCCCTTCAACAGGAAAATAGATGTAAGTAATGGTGTCGCCAGGATTGCAGAGCAGCTCGCCTAAGTTGATGCTGACTAATTCACAACTGGCGACAAATCGTTGACGGCAATTATCGGTGAGCAAATTTAATAGGCGGTTGCTGCCAATGGCAGCTAGTTTAGTTGACACGTGGAATTTCCTTTATTTTGGCACTGTTATATTTCAAAAGGCAACAGGCGGCAAAAGGAAAATTCATGACATTTCCGAATGTCGGAGGCTACATAAAATTACACTTATTACGACGACCTAACTGATACAACCTATCTAATTCAATAACAGCTGTCTGTTCGTTAACAAACATACAGATGCTAATTTAATTCTTAATGCAAAATGGCTGTATGTGCGCTAACAGACTGAGTTTATTGATAAAAAATTGAGAGAAGTGTACGTAAGCGAACAGACGCATTTTAACGGGGCGAGTAGCATCCAAATTGAGAAAAACCTATTAAAGGCAGTATGAAAATGGACGACTTAATTTACCAAGCTTTGCAAACAGTCACTAAATTATGCAGTGAATCTGGCTTAAAAAAACACCATCTACCACCTTTAAAATATGACTATGCCGCGCTAGAGCCTTATATTGATTCGCGCACAATGATTTTGCATCACGATATACATCATGCCACTTATGTGAAAAAACTCAATGAAACATTATTGGATTTTCCTGAGCTGCAAATATACTCTGCCTTGTGGTTACTGTGCAATTTAGATAAATTACCCCAATCGATTAAAGCGGA
>JAYWCF010000022.1:0-2579 GCA_043780715.1 Methylotenera sp.
AAATAATGAATGGCTGCCAATAATCGCTTGTTTATTGGCTAAGTCAGTCAAAATACTCAAGCCAAATGCCACAATAGCAGCCGCATCAGGATGCTGAATTTCATTAGCAATCTGCGTTAACGCCTGCTCGCCTGTCAAATCTTGTTCTTTTACTAGCTGCAACAAACGAAAAGTCACAGGGTTTAACTCTATAAATTTGACTTGATATCCAGTATCTCTAAATACCAACAAAGTGGTTTTTTGCGTCTGTTTTGGCTTAAATTTGGCCGATATTTGATGCACGGCATAATCATATTCAAGCAACATATGCGCCGCCGCTAATATTGGTTTTTCATGCAATAAATCCATTTGTTCACTCAGTCTGACAGGCTCGGTTTGCTGCATGGTAACGGCCAACTCCACCCATTCGTAATGCGCTAATTGTTTAAAATAAGCCGGCACGCTTGCAACAGGCTGTAAAAACAATAAAAACTGCTGCGGAATCTGTCTAAATATTGGGCTACTTGAGGCAAAAGTCGCCACAAATTCGCGCATTATCTTTTGCCATGCGCGCTTGCCAATTACTGCTTGGCATACCGGAAAACAAACGGAAACCGATTCTACAATATTATTAAAAACCGCTTTTTTGTAAACCGCCATTCGGCTGCTGTTTACATTGAGCGGTTTTTTATTGTGCGTGGGGTTACGAATATGGGCGCTAAATTGCGCTTGATACAGCTGAAAATCTAAAAGCGGTTTTTCTAGCATGCCGCCGCCATTTTTTTGGCGACTTTAGGGGTGAAATCGGCCTGATAAGCGGCGATTTTATTAACTTCTTGCATCAGTTTTGGCAATGGTGGAATATTGCTATCGCGCTCTAGCAATGTAGGGAAAACGCCAAATAATTCATACGCTTCAGCCAATAAATCCCAAACTGGGTCAACCACGTCTTTACCATGTGTATCAATTAACAAATTAGCCGATTCCTGATAATGCCCCGCAATATGGCTATAGACAATGCGCTCTTTAGGAATTTGTTGTAAAAAGTTGGATGCTATTTTGGCTGGGTCTTGATGCAGTTTTGCAAAATTAACGCAATTAACATAAATATTATTGATATCTAAATGTAGCCAGCAATCGGCTTCTTGCAATACTGCATTTAAAAAATCAATTTCGCTTAATGTCGAAATTGGCGCTGCCGCATAAAATGAGGCATTTTCAATAGCGATTTTTTGTTCAAGAATATCTTGGGTTTGTCTGATTCGGCCAGCCACGTATTTCACCGCCTCTTCAGTAAACGGAATGGGCAATAAATCGTATAAGTAGCCGCTTTTGCCGTGATAAAAATCCGTGCAATAGCTTAAGTGTTCGGTATAAAGTGGGATTGCATTGCTGCTTAAAAATGACTTCACTTGTTTTAGAAAGTCAGTATTTAACGGATCTATGCCACCTAGCGATAAGCACAAACCGTGGCAGACAATCGGGTAGCGTTCAACAAACCAGGCTAGGTCTTTTTGCGCTTTGCCGCCTGCGCCAATCCAATTTTCGGGCGCGATTTCAACAAAGTTAATATTGGCAATGGATGGATCAGGGTAGAGCGTTTGGATTTGAGGTATCAGCTCGCGCTTTAACCCCAAACCCACGCCATTAATATCAACTAAAGAGGACAAAATACACAATAACTTTCTTTAGTAGCATTAAAATACACAACAGTTGTATGGCAATTATTTTTTATCTGTTGCGCATTTGCCTTCAGCCGATTTACCGTCATGCATTTTGTCTGTCATTTCTTTTTTCATTTCGGCACCGCATTTACCGTCATGCGTTTTATCTGTCATTTCTTTTTTCATTTCGGCACCGCATTTACCTTCACCACATTTGCCGTCTTTCATTTTTTCGTGATGATCAGCCACTTGGTAACCACTAGATAATGACTTGATTGCAAATGGATTTTCGGCAGCATTGATGCTGGTTGCAGCAATCGATAGAGCAAATGCGCCTGATAATGCTAATGCGATAGTTTTGTTTGATGTTTTCATGATTTATTTCCTTAAGTAGATAATTAAAATTGGAGTTACATAGCAATGTGTGTGATGCAGTGCTTATCAGGTTATACGCAATTTAATCAAAGCTAGATTCAATTGAGCTTGCAATCTGTTTTTTGGTTTCAGACGGCAAACGTATATCTGGATTATTTTCAATCGATTGCGATAAGCGAATGAGAGCTGAACGCATCGTAATCAATTGCTGGCTAAAGCGTTTACAGTATTTGCAAATTAACAAATGAAAACGTACTTCTAAGCGCTCGTGCCATGAAAGCTGGCGATCTAGCGATTTCGAAATCAGTTGACTTGCTTGTTTACAGTTCATTATCACTAACCCTTAATGCGTCCAGCAAAATTACTTGATTATTAAATACTCGATTTTTAAATTACTAAGTTTTTACAAATTATAGTTTTTTTAAAATGCTCGGTTTTTAAGCACCTAGCCAATTAATTTCCAAACATTTTCGAATACCCATTCGAGCTCTGTATAACATCACCCAAGCATTGGTCGTGCTGATATTGAGTTCCTTACAGATTTCTTCATTATCGGTTTCT
>JAYWCF010000023.1:0-7233 GCA_043780715.1 Methylotenera sp.
TGGTGCTGGTGGCTGTACCGCAGCTGGAATTGGCTCTGGCGGCGCCATTTCAGAGGGTTTCGGCTGTTCACTTACTGCAGGTGGGGCTGTGTTTGAGGCGTTTTTATCGATTTCTGCTTGCGCTTGCGCTTGTTTTTGCAATTCAGACATCGTGCCATTTTTTAATGCTAACAATTGCTGCATATCAGCAATTTGTTTTTCTAAAGCGGCTGTTTTATCTTGCGCTTCCATTACACTTTTTTCGCGCGCTGTCGATTCTTCTTGTAAAGCCGTAATTTTAGCTTGTAAGTTTTTTACATCATCCGCTTCTTTTTTCGTTAAAGCAGCATCGCCTGCTGATAACTTCACAACATCTTTAGGTCCAGTGGCAGCCGGCACTGATTTATCTTCAGCCGCACTTTTAATTTTACCATCAGCCGATTGCGTGCTTGCTTCCGATTCACTTGGTGCTGATTCAGCCACAATACCTGCAAGCTTATTGCGGTATTCATTCCAGTTAGCCGATTGCACTTTGACTTCTTTAGATGCTTGCTGACGTGACAACGAAGCTAGCTCTTGCTCTGAGGGCAAACGTAAGATTTTTCCGACTTTTAATCGGTTCATGTTTTTGCCATCAAAAGCGTTAGGGTTTGCTTGATATAAACCCACCAACATTTGATCTAAACTAATGCCTTCTGGTTTGTTATCACGCGCAATTTTAGCTAAAGAATCGCCGCGTCGCGTTTGATATTCATCTCTAGGCGTATCAGCGCTATCGTTAGCTATTGGCGCTTTTTTAATTTGTTTAGGCTTGCTTGTAGTACTAGATGGTTTGGCTGATGATGAATCAACCATTGAATCTTGATTTGATGTGGTACCTGACTTAATCGCTGGTAATTGAGTTGTCGTGCTGTCTGCTTCGCCTACATAACCTGGCGGATCTAATAAAACAGTGTATTCTCTGAGTAATCGACCAGATGCCCAATCAACCTGAATCAGCATATCCAAGAATGGCTCACTGATTGGTTGCGTGGATTTTAGTTTTAATATGGGAGTGCCTCTAGAATTTTTAGACACTTCAACTTTTATTGTACTGTGTGAAGCAGGACGCTCAATACCTTGGGTTGCATAGGCTTCTTCAGAAGCGACTACGGCAAAAATACTGCTTAATTCTTCAGGGGTAACGGACAATAATTCAATATCGGCTCTTAGCGGTTCGCCTAATCCAGAACTTACATTTAGCTTACCAAGCCCAGCCGAAAAAACAGACACTGGCGCCAGCGCCATACATAGAGCAACTGTTATTTTCTTTAATTTTGAGTTATGCACTATTCCACCCTTAAAATTTACCTACATATGCAATAAGAAAAATAACATCAATTACTTAGAGTTGCAAGCTCATAATACACATTATATTAGTAAGCTATGTGGCTGTATGTGCTTACTGTTGCGTTTTAATCAGACTACTTATTACTTTTTAACAATTTAACGCTCAATTAAAATGCGTAACATGCGTCTTAATGGCTCGGCTGCACCCCATAATAATTGGTCGCCAACGGTAAATGCAGACAAATAATCATTGCCCATGTTCAATTTACGTAATCGGCCAACTGGTGTTGTCAGTGTGCCGGTAACCGCGGCAGGTGATAATTCGCGCATGCTGGCTTCACGCTCATTTGGAATCACTTTCGCCCATTGATTAGCTTCACTCAGCATGGCATTAATGTCAGCAAGCGGCACATCTTTTTTAAGCTTAATGGTTAACGCTTGGCTATGGCAACGCATTGCGCCAATACGCACACAAAGGCCGTCAATATGAATTGGATTGGATTCGCGACCCAAAATTTTATTGGTCTCAACGTGGCCTTTCCATTCTTCTTTACTTTGACCGTTGCCTAAATCTTTATCAATCCAAGGTATCAAGCTGCCTGCTAATGGCACGCCAAAATGCGCGGTTGGAAAGCGTTCATCACGCAAAGTGCCAGCCACTTCGCGGTCAATATCTAAAATGGCAGATGCTGGGTCTTTTAGCAAATCATTCGCCGCCAAATGCGCTTCACCCATTTGTTTGAGTAATTCACGCATATTTTGCGCACCAGCACCCGATGCCGCTTGGTAGGTCATCGAAGTGGCCCACTCAATTAAATCGGCTTTAAATAAGCCGTTTAATGCCATTAACATCAATGAAACGGTACAGTTGCCGCCCACCCAGTTATTGCCACCTTTCTGCATGGCATCTTGAATCACGTGCAAATTGACTGGATCTAAAATAATCACTGCATCTTTTTCCATACGCAAGGTTGAAGCGGCATCAATCCAATGCCCTTTCCAACCCGCTTGCCTTAATTGTGGAAAAATTTCACTGGTGTAATCGCCGCCTTGGCAAGAAATAATGGCATCCATTGCCTGTAGATCGGCAATGTTTTTGGCATCTTTTAATGCGGCCGATTCTTTGCCTACGTTTGGCGCTTTACCACCAATTTGTGAGGTAGTAAAAAATTGCGGCTCAATTAACGCAAAATCGTTTTCTTCAACCATGCGCTGCATCAGCACAGAGCCCACCATTCCACGCCAACCAACGAATCCGACTTTTAACATTTTATTTCCTAAGTTCTTAATTTTGCACAAAAGCACTTTGCGCATTGCTTATATTTACTTTAAGACTATAAATTTTTAACTACAAATTTATAACTACAAATTTGCTACTACCGCATCACCCATGGCGCTACAACCCACTTTTTTGCAGCCATCCGTCACAATATCGGCGGTTCTATAACCCTGTGCTAAGGCTTTTTTCACTGCGCTTTCCACTTTTTGCGCATTAGCTTCATCGTTAAAGGTGTAACGCAACATCATCGCTACCGATAAAATAGTCGCTAATGGATTAGCAATATCTTTACCGGCAATATCTGGCGCAGAGCCATGACTGGGCTCATACATGCCTTTATTGTTGGCATCTAACGAAGCCGATGGCAACATGCCGATTGACCCTGTTAGCATAGACGCTTCATCTGATAAAATATCTCCAAAAATATTACCTGTCACCATTACATCAAATTGTTTAGGTGCGCGAATCAACTGCATGGCGGCGTTATCCACATACATATGGCTTAACTCTACTTCTGGGTATTCAGCCGATAATTCAATCATGACTTGGCGCCATAATTCCGTGGTTTCAAGCACATTGGCTTTATCTACAGAACACACCTTCTTATTTCGCTTCATGGCAATATCAAACGCCACACGACCAATACGACGAATCTCAGATTCGTTATAGCGCATGGTATTAATACCTTCGCGCTCACCGTTTTCTAGCGTGCTAATACCGCGTGGCTGACCAAAATAAATGTCACCTGTCAGTTCGCGAATAATCATTAAATCCAAGCCAGAAACCACTTCTGGCTTGAGTGTAGAAGCACCCGCCAATTCAGGGTAAAGCAAAGCGGGACGCAAATTAGCAAATAAATTCAACTCTTTACGGATGCGCAATAAACCGCGCTCTGGGCGTAAATGGCGCTCTAATTTATCGTATTTCCAATCACCTACCGCGCCTAGCAATACAGCATCAGAATCTTTAGCTAGTTGCAAAGTGCTGTCTGGCAATGGATCACCGAACGCCTCATAACCCGCACCGCCAATTGGTGCTTCTGTCATGCTTAAATCGTTGATATTAAGCGCTTTTAATACTTTAACGGCTTGCGCTACAATCTCTGGCCCAATGCCATCACCTGGCAAAATTGCTAATTTCATTGACTAACTTTCTATTTCTAATTGAAAAGCCATGGTTGCGCTTGCCGATGCTTAACTTCAAACGCCTTAATCTTGTCTTGTTGTTGCATGGTTAAGCCAATGTCATCTAAACCATTGAGTAGATTGTGTTTTCTAACATTATCCACTTCAAACGGTAAAGATTTTCCGCTAGGCGTAGTCACCGTTTGTTCTGCCAAATCCACATTTAGTTGATAACCAACGTCTGCCTCAACTTCTTGAAAAAGGCTTTCCACAATTTCAGCAGATAATACAATCGGCAACATGCCGTTTTTAAAGCAATTATTAAAGAAAATATCAGCAAAGCTAGAGGCAATTACTACTTTAAAGCCAAAATCTTCTAGTGCCCAAGGCGCATGTTCACGGCTTGAACCGCAACCAAAATTTTCGCGCGTCAGCAACACACTGGCACCTTGATAGCGTGCTTGATTCAACACGAAATCAGGGTTAAGCGGACGCTTGGAATTGTCCATACCTGGCTCGCCATGGTCTAAATAACGCCATTCATCAAACGCGTTTGGGCCAAAACCCGCGCGTTTAATCGACTTTAAAAATTGTTTTGGAATAATCGCATCTGTATCTACGTTTGCCCTATCTAGCGGCGCGACTAAACCATTTAACTGCGTAAAAGCTTGCATAATTTGTTCTTAAATCTTATTTTGTTGATTTTTGAATGGCTTCGCCACCCTTTTCAATATCTTGACCCACGCCACGCACTGTATTACAAGCGCTTAAAGCAAAACTAACAACTAACAACAGGGCTGAGAATTTAACTAGTGATTTCATTATTAACTCCTTAAAAAGATTTAAAAATATAAATTAAAACGTTCTTACATCGACAAAATGCCCAGCAACAGCAGCGGCTGCTGCCATTTCTGGACTAACCAAATGGGTACGACCACCCTGACCTTGGCGGCCTTCAAAATTACGGTTTGATGTGGAAGCGCAACGCTCACCTGGCTCTAAACGGTCAGCATTCATGGCCAAACACATTGAGCAGCCTGGCTCACGCCATTCAAAACCGGCATCTATAAAAATTTTATCTAAGCCTTCAAGCTCAGCTTGCGCTTTAACCAAACCAGAACCAGGCACCACTAATGCCAACTTAACGTTTGGCGCAATATGCTTGCCTTTTGCTACTGCTGCGGCAGCACGTAAATCTTCAATGCGCGAGTTAGTACAAGAGCCGATAAACACTTTATCAATATTGATTTCATCAATCGGCGTGTTCGGCGTTAAGCCCATATAGGCGTAAGCACGCTCCCAATCGCTGCGCTGCACTTCATTTTTGGCTAAATCCAAGCTAGGCACTTTGCCATCCACACCCACAACCATCTCTGGCGATGTACCCCAAGTCACTTGTGGCTGGATATCTTCTGCTTTTAATTTCACAACAGTATCGAATTTGGAAGCTTCATCACTGTGCAGAGTTTTCCAATAAGCAACCGCCGCATCCCATTGCGCCGCTTTAGGGGAAAATGGACGTCCTTTGACATAATTAATTGTTGTATCATCCACCGCCACCATGCCAGCGCGTGCGCCCGCCTCAATCGCCATATTGCACAAGGTCATGCGGCCTTCCATACTTAACGCACGGATTGCTGAACCAGCAAATTCAATCGCGTAGCCGTTACCGCCAGCTGTACCGATTTTGCCAATAATCGCCAAAGCGATATCTTTAGCCGTTACGCCATTGCCTAATTGACCATCCACCAACACTTGCAAAGTTTTGGATTTTTTTTGCACCAAACATTGAGTTGCCATCACATGCTCAACTTCTGAAGTGCCAATGCCATGCGCCAAAGCGCCGAACGCACCGTGGGTGCTGGTATGCGAATCGCCGCAAACCACCGTCATGCCCGGCAAAGTGGCACCTTGCTCAGGGCCAATCACATGCACAATACCTTGGCGCATATCGCTCATTTTGAACTCGGTTACGCCGTGCTCAGCACAGTTTTCATCCAAAGTTTGCACTTGCAAGCGTGAAATCGGGTCGGCAATGCCAGCAACGCCGGTGCTTCTATTAGTGGTTGGTACGTTATGATCGGGCACGGCCAAGATAGAATTTACACGCCACACTTTGCGGTTGGCAAGTTTAAGGCCTTCAAAAGCTTGCGGGCTGGTGACTTCATGCACCAAATGACGGTCGATATAAATTAGCGCCGTGCCGTTTTCCTCATGCACAACGTGAGAATCAAATAATTTATCGTAAAGCGTTTTTGCAACCATTTTATTACCCACTAAATAAATCTTAAACTAAAGGCTGAAACTAATTTTTAATCCCGAAAATTACCAAACTGCAACGGAAAATCCGTGACATTCTTTTTGCAAAATGCAATCGCCTCTTGCAAAAAATCGCGCTTAGCGCCATTTACACGCACTTCATCACCTTGAATGCTGGCTTGCACTTTTAAGCCAGAATCTTTAATCAGTTTGGCAATACGCTTGGCTAATTCAGCATCAATGCCGGCACGAATTTTAAGTTCTTGCTTCACCTTATTGCCACCCACTTTTTGCACATCTTTGTGCTCTAAGCGCTTGGTTGAATCAGGCTCTTTTTTTTCCATGCCCGGCAACAAAATATCTTTAATCTGATCCAGCTGAAAATCATTATCGCCATACAAAGTAATAATGCTGTCTTTTTCGTTTAACTCAACTTTGGCCGATGTACCTTTAAAGTCATAGCGATTGGTAATCTGCTTACCCGCCGTATCAATCGCGTTTTTAAGCGCAACCATATCGACTTCAGAACTAATATCAAAACTTGGCATATTATTTTCTCAACCTTTTAAGCGAAAGTAGTACTAGGCGCAATCGCGCAGACAGTACGTTTAGTACGGCAAGCGTTTGCAACGACGTAATACTGAGCCACCATTATTCGAAGTGGCAAACGTAGTCTAGGGTTTCTAGTGTTTCTATATCAAACGAAGAATTACCCGGCACTGTAAATTTTTCACCTGCGCTATACGTTTTCCATGATTCTTCACCTTGTAAACGCACTTTACAGCTACCTAAATTGATTTCCATTAGCTCTGGTGCAGCGGTATTAAATGTCAATGTGCTTGGAAAAATCACACCAATCGTGCTGCGTGTTCCGTTTGGAAACATCACCGTGTGGCTGACACATTTACCATCAAAATACACGTTTGCTTTTTTCTTTACACTTACATTGTCAAATTGTGCCATTCTTAACTCCTCAAATTTTGTATTTAAATTTTAAGCCTTATTTAGGCTGTTTATTTTTAAGATTAGCCGCAATACGCATACGCAGCGCATTTAGCTTAATAAAACCACCGGCATCTTTTTGGTCATAAGCACCTTCGTCATCTTCAAAAGTGGCAATTGTTGAATCAAACAGTGAATTAGTTTTACTGTCACGGCCAGTCACAATCACATTGCCTTTATACAGCTTAACGCGCACCCAGCCGTTGACTGAAGTCTGCGTGTGATCGATTAGCGTTTGCAAAGCAATACGCTCTGGACTCC
>JAYWCF010000024.1:0-2562 GCA_043780715.1 Methylotenera sp.
CCGCCCTCGCCTGCTCTGTTGCGGGTGAGTGGCGCCATTACCATACGGTTTTTTAGTGCAATTGAGCCTAATTTGGCTGGGCTAAATAAATCTAATGCCATGCTTTTCTCCACTTTTTAAACATAAATTTCTAAATTCGCTAATTTCAATTTAGCACAATAATTAATTTGCCTATTTGGTTTTAATGCCTTCAATTAGCAAGGTAATTTCAATATCATCGCCCACTGATGCGTTAGGTTTTAAGCCCCAACCAAAGCCAAAATCGCTGGCTTTCAAACTGGCATGCGCTTCAAAGCCGCTTCTAAAACCGCCCCATGCATCTGGTCCAAAGCCTAATACTTTAAACGGGAACGTCATTTCTTTAGCAACGCCATGCATGGTTAAAACACCTGTCATTACGCCTTCTGTAGCCGATTTGACTTCAATTTTTTTGCTGACAAAGGTCATTTCAGCAAATTTTTCTACGTCTAAATATTCTGGCTTTTTAATATGTTCATCGCGCTTAGCAAGGCTGCTGTTCACACTTAATAGATTAATTTTTGCATTAACCGATGAGTTGGCTAAGTTGCTTCTATCAATCGTTACCGTGCCAGTTACATCGCTAAAGGTACCCGAAGTTTTGGAAACCACATGGCGCACACTCCAATTAGCAAAGCTGTGACTATTATCAATCTTCTAAGTTTCGGCTTCGGCAAATGCTTGGCTGCTGGCTAAACTCAACGCGCCTACTAATGCCATGTTTTTTAGATAATGCATGATTACTCCTAATATGTTTTAAATTAGTTTATAGTTTATTTTGAATGTGTTTAAGGCAAATCAAACAGCAATACTTCGGCGCTGCCAAGCGCCTTAATTTGGATGGTTTCATCAGCATCAAACATTGCCGCATCGCCCGCCTGCAAGGCTTTTCCATTTACTTCTGCACTGCCCAATGCTAGCTGCAAATACGCACTACGATTAGGCTTAGTGTGATAGCTTAATTCTTGCGCGTCAGTTAGTTGCGACGCATATAGTGCAATATCTTGATGAACCATTAATGAATTTTGGTCGCCATTTTGTGAAGCCAACAAGCACCATTGGTTTAATTTTAAGGCCGGATCAAAAAATTTATCTTCATAGCCCGGCGTTAAATTAAGTTGGTTTGGCATAATCCAAATTTGCAATAAATGAACAGGATTAGTGCTAGACGCATTAAATTCGCTGTGCGAAACGCCAGTGCCTGCGGTCATACGCTGCACGTAGCCTTGTTTAATGGCTTCAATATTGCCCATGCTGTCTTTGTGCGCCAGCTCACCGCTCAAAATATAGGTGATAATTTCCATATCATTATGCGAATGTGTGCCAAAGCCTTTTGCGGGCGCAATCACATCTTCATTTATCACGCGCAATACTGAAAATCCCATCCAATTGGGATCGTAATAATCCGCAAATGAAAAAGAATGATAACTATCTAGCCAGCCACGATTAGCGTGGCCTCGTTGATTGGATTGACGAATTTGCATAGCAATATGCTCCTAATAAAAGCAATAATAGACCAGTTTACTACAAATTATAAATATTCAGGTTACATTTAAATCTATTCCTGCTTATATGTGGTTAAATTGTTTTAAATCAAGTTTTATTTTACTTTCAGTAAAGGCTTACAAATGACACAAGATCAATTACCACGCGAATTTGAACCCCTCAACAGAATCGCCGTCAAAGCGATGCTTTGGCTGAATGGCTTTGCACATATTATTATCGGCTTGGCCTTAGCAACATCGGTCGTTATGTTTACTTGGCTGTTTTTTCTAGACGTGCAAAAGGCGGCTTACGCCAATAATTTAGTGCATGGCTTTATTCATGCGCTGGGTAGTTTAATGCTGCTGTGGTCTATTTCGGCATTAATTTCGGCCGAAATACGCTATTTATTAGGCAGCAAATTATTGGTAGAAACCTTTATAGAAGTAGTGCTGGTGCTGTTTTTGCGCAAGCTAATTGTATTACCCGTGCAAGACGCATCACCTACTTTTGAAGAAATCAGCATTTGGGTGGGCGGCGCGTTTGTGATGGGATTAATTTATGTCATGGTGAGCTGGACCGATAAATCGAATCAAGAACGCTAATCAACAATAAACATCAAAAAATAATCATTTTTAAATTAAATAAAAATTCATGCAAAAAACTATCCAATCCATTCTTCATGCCACTTCTCAAATTATTTTAGGTAAAGAGCAGCAAGTTAAATTAAGCCTTACCTGCTTGCTGGCAGGCGGGCATTTATTAATTGAAGATTTGCCTGGCATGGGCAAAACCACGCTGGCGCATACGCTGGCGCAGGTGCTGGGCTTGAGCTTTAGGCGCGCGCAATTCACCAGTGATTTATTGCCTGCGGATATTATTGGCGTGTCGGTTTACGATAGAAACACGGCAAATTTTCAATTTCACCCTGGGCCTGTGTTTACCAATGTGTTGCTGGCCGACGAGATAAATCGCGCCACGCCTAAAACGCAAAGCGCATTATTAGAAGCGATGGAGGAAAAGCAAATTACCGTGGATGGCGCCACGCATGTGTTGCCGAAT
>JAYWCF010000025.1:0-2559 GCA_043780715.1 Methylotenera sp.
CAGCCGTAAGGTGCAAGAATTTGAGGGCATAGAGCCTAATCCACAATACGATACCTTGATGAAAGCGGTAGCATTAATTAAAGCCGAAAAAATTGATTATTTATTGGCAGTGGGCGGTGGCTCTGTAATTGATGCCACTAAGTTTATTGCGGCTGCAGTCTATCAAGAGGAAGAACCTTGGAATATTTTATTAAAACATGGCACCAATATTAGCAAAGCCATGCCTTTTGGTACTGTGCTAACGCTGCCTGCTACCGGTTCAGAAATGAACGATGGTGCGGTGATTTCGCGCGGTTTAGATAAATTATTTTTTACCCACCCTGAGGTATTTCCGCAATTTTCAATCTTAGACCCAAGTAAAAGTTTTACACTGCCACCGCGCCAACTAGCCAACGGCGTGGTAGATGCATTCACGCATATTATGGAACAGTATTTAACTTACCCAGTTGATGCGCAAGTGCAAGACCGCTTTGCGGAAGGTTTGCTGGCAACTTTGATTGATGTTGGCCCAAAAGTATTGGCTAATCCGCAAGATTACAATGCGCAAGCCAACTTAATGTGGACAGCCACATTGGCATTAAACGGTTTAATTGGCTCTGGCGTGCCTGGCGATTGGGCAACACATATGTTAGGCCATGAAATTACCGCCGCACATGGTTTGGATCACGCGCAAACCTTGGCGATTATTTTGCCAAATATGCTGGAAATTCGCCGCGAATCTAAACGCGCTAAGTTATTGCAATATGCGGCAAGGGTGTGGAATATTACCGAAGGCGATGATGACGCACGCATTAGTGCGGCCATTAATAACACGCGCGCATTCTTTCAAAGTTTAGGTGTTAAAACGTCGTTATCGGATTATCAAATTAATAAATCAGCAATTGATAATTTACTAACACAGTTGCAAGCGCATGGCATGGTGGCGCTTGGTGAGCATCAAGATGTGAATTTGGCATTAAGCAAAAAAGTGTTAGAGGCCAGCTTTAACTAATATTTTTATAGTAGCTTAACGGTTGATACGCTTCAGTAAATCGCTTTCACGTTGCGTATCAACATAGCCCGTTTGCGTTAACAAAGCCCGCTCAATATAGCGGCTTACCGTTTGTCTTATTGGCGGAACTAGCTCTGCATCTATAAAAATCGACGGAAACTTATAACTTAACCAAGCGTATAAGCTGATGTTTTGGCTTAGTATTTCAGCTGATTCTAAATGTTTAGGGTTATTGGAATCTAGCCTAATAGGCGCAGGCGGCAGTTTGCGAGCAGTATTTTCAACCACGCTTTTTAGGCACAATAAAAAGTAATCTCTTTCAATATTCACGTTAATGGCAATGGGTGCGCAGGTGAAAATAAATTTATCTTTTAGCGATAATTTAGGTGCAAACTCATCCACTAATATGGCCTGATTTTGTTGCGCGGCGATTTTTCCCAGTGCAAATAAGGCATGATTAAATGATAAGCGGTTGGCAAAATAGTCTAAACATTCTGCAATTTTGGCGGTATGCAATTGGTTTGAAATTGCTTCTATCTGCCCTAAATTTGCGGATATTGGCAGCTTTTGCAAATCAGATGTATCGTCAGTTGCCAGCATATGTTCAATATGAAAGCGTTCATTGTCTTCCATAATATTCACAAAGCCAATATCGTAAATGCCGAAACGGCCCGCGCGGCCAGCAATCTGGCGCACTTCGGTGGCGTTTAATAAGCGCGATGCCACGCCATCAAATTTAAAAATATTGGCAAAAATCACGCGTCTAATCGGCAAATTCAAACCCATGCCAATCGCATCAGTCGCCACTAAAATATCCGCCTCACCATTACAAAAGCGTGCCGATTCGTGTCTGCGTACTTCAGGAGAAAGCGCGCCGTAAATGCTGGCAACTGTAAATCCCCATTGCCTAAATCTAGCGGAAAAAGTCAGCACATCTTTACGCGAAAACGCAATAATGGCATCGCCTTTTTGTAATTTAGCTTTTAATTTTGGCTTGCTATAGCGCGCGCCGCACAAGCTATCATCTTCTAATATTAACGGCGTCATGCGCTGTAGCTCTGTGATTTCAGCCGTTTCATTTAAGTGTTCAATCGCGCTTATACATAAAGCTGTCACCGCGTTTGATCCGCAAATAAATACTTGCCGCGCAGGCACGCCAACCAGCGCCGCCGTCCAAGCGCTGCCGCGGTCTGGGTCTTGCAGCATTTGAATCTCATCAATAATCGCTACATCTACCAGCTTTGTGGGATTCATCATTTCAATGGTAGATGCAGTATGTTGAGCGCCTGCAATAATGACGCGCTCTTCACCCGTAATCAGGTTGCAAGGCACGCCAGCTTCCATTAACTTATCGCGCACTTCCATTGCCAATAGCCTTAATGGTGCTAAGTAAACGCCTTATTTAGCTGCCATTAAGGTGTTCAAGGCATGATAAGTTTTGCCAGAATTGGTCGGCCCAACATAAAAATGATGATGCCGCTTAATAGCGCGCGCTTTTGCAAAGCTGTAGGCGTAATCGTCTAAATTTGGATTGGCTAATTTCATGCTACGAGATTGTGCGTTAAAAC
>JAYWCF010000026.1:0-7195 GCA_043780715.1 Methylotenera sp.
ATTTCGATGGGCAATTCGCCAAACTCACCTTTGAGGGCTTTATGGCTTTTGCCGTTACGCGCATTGCCCGTGCTGCTACTGACAGCGGCGTATTTACATGACCAAGATGCTCGGTGATTTTAGCTTGCAAAGCCCGTTCAACGAGTGCTTTCGTGAGTTGCTTAAGTAAGCCATTCTCACCAATTAAGTCTTCAGAATTTTGATAGCTAGCCAGTAATTCGTCAATTAAGTCGTTGGGTAAAGCCTTTAGTGCGTTGGTTTGTGTCATCATTTTTATCTACTTTCATAAAATAGCAGTCTCCTGCAAAATGACATTTACACAAAATTATTTACACCCTCTGATTGTCTGAGTTCTAAGCTTTTATCTTGCATTACAAAATAAACATCCACGTATAATGTGCTTATGAAAAATTTATCCCTTATTGTCGCTGTAGCTAATCACAATGTAATTGGTATTAATAACACCTTGCCTTGGCACTTGCCAGAGGATTTAAAGCGGTTTCGAGCACTCACCACCGGCCATCATATTATTATGGGGCGCAAAACCTATGAATCGCTAGGTCGCTTACTGCCAAACAGAACAACCGTAATTGTGACACGCAACAAAAATTATCAAGTAACAGGCGCGTTGATTGCGCATAACCTGCAAGCTGCATTAGCACTTTGTGCAGGTGATAATGAGCCATTTTTAATTGGCGGGGCAGAGTTGTATAAAGAAGGAATGCAATTGGCCAACAAGCTTTACATCACCGAAGTTCATGCCGATTTTGATGGCGATGCCTATTTTGAAAAAGTCGATTTAACACACTGGCAAGAGTTAGAGCGCGAAAAACATATCGCGCAAAGTGGCTTGCAGTATAGCTATGTGAGTTATCAAACCACCTAAATGCTATTAATATTGCGTTAGCACAATTGAAAATAGCGCTCATTTGAGCGCTATTTTTTTGGATTAAAACGATTGATTATTTAGCTTTGTTGCGACGACGCAGTACACCAAAACCCAATAAGCCTGAAGCAAGCAAGGGCAATGCGGCAGGTACTGGTACAGCTGATGGTGAAGCAACTAAGAAATCTTGTTTAGTGGCGTTACCATAAAAAGTAAGGTCGTACGCGCCCGTAGTGTTCCAGCCACTTAAAGCACTTAAATAAGTACTAGCAGCCGCTACCATACCAGCATTAGAACCGCTTACCGCTTTAATGATACCAGTTGAAGTGTTTAGGTCATCATGGAAAATTTCCCATAATGCTAAGCGAAAACCTGCTGTTTGTTCAGCGCCTGATAAAGTAGCGTAGGCATTATCAAACAGTTTTTGCGCATTAGCAAAACGGGTGGCACCGTTACCGCTGATAAAGTCAGTCGCATCTAAAGCGCTTTTATCATAGGCGTTTGCTGAGCTAACAGCTGGTTGAAGTGGATCTACACAAAAACCAACAAGCGTACCAGCTACACCAGAAACTGTAAGGTTTGAACTGCCCATCCAATAAGTGCTGGTACTACCGCTGATTGAAACATTTGTTGCCACCATTGTGTTTGCACCAGCGTAGGTTAAGTCAACAGTGGTTGCTTGAGCGGTAGCCGATAATACAGACGCTGATAATAATGCAGCAACTAGTAAAGATTTTTTTAACATTTTGTATCCTGTTCATAAAGAAGTCTAAGGTGGACGTACTTTAACTAATTAATGAACAGGTACAAATAGCTCGCATGGGCTATGCCAAATTTACTATTGTTTACAATCACTTAACAATTTTTATGTTATGGATTTTGTGTAACACAATCCACAAAATACACCGCCTTACCATCCACAATTTCTTTTACTAAACCATGGTTGTCGGCTTCAAAACCTGGAAATTTTTCGTTAAATTCACGCGCAAATTTTAAGTAATTGACAATGATTTTATTGAAGCGCTCACCAGGAATCAGCAATGGAATGCCAGGCGGGTAGGGCGTTAACAACACCGCTGTAATGCGGCCTTCAAGGTCATCAATCGCTACGCGATCAATTTTACGGTGCGCCATTTTTGCAAAAGCATCGGTCGGTTTCATGGCAGGCACCATGTCAGATAAATACATTTCAGTAGTTAATTTAGCCACATCGTTGGCTTTGTAAACCGCATGGATTTTTTCGCACAAATCACGCAAGCCTACTTTTTCATAACGTGGTTGTTTTTGTACAAACTCTGGCAATACTTTCCATAGCGGTTGGTTCTTGTCATAGTCGTCTTTAAACTGCTGCAAAGCCGCTACCATAGTGTTCCAACGGCCTTTGGTAATGCCGATGGTGAACATAATAAAGAACGAATATAAGCCTGTTTTTTCAACAATCACGCCATGTTCAGCCAGATATTTGGTGACAATAGCCGCAGGAATGCCAAATTTTTCAGAGAAAGTACCTTTAATATCCAAGCCAGGCGTAATAATAGTGGCTTTAATCGGGTCCAGCATATTAAAACCTTCAGCTAAGTTGCCGAAGTCATGCCAAGCGTCATTGGCCTTAAGCATCCAAGCGTCACGCTCTTCTAAGCCTTCTTCACTTAAATCATCTGGGCCCCAAACTTTAAACCACCAGTCGGCGCCCCATTCTTCATCCACTTTGCGCATGGCGCGGCGGAAATCTAAGGCTTCCATTAAGCTTTCTTCCACCAACGCGGTGCCACCAGGTGCTTCCATCATGGCCGCCGCCACATCAATACTGGCCACAATCGAATATTGTGGACTGGTAGAGGTATGCATCAAATATGCTTCATTGAAAATATCGCGGTCTAGCTTATTATTTTCGGCATCTTGCACCAAAATTTGGCTGGCTTGCGATAAGCCTGCTAATAGTTTGTGGGTAGATTGCGTTGAGAACACCATGCTCTCTTTACAGCGCGGACGGCCTTCGCCAATCGCGTGATAATCACCGTAGAAATCGTGGAATGTGGCGTGTGGCAACCAAGCTTCATCAAAATGCAAGGTATCAATCTTACCGTCCAACATGTCTTTAATTTCTTCAACGTTGTAAAGAACGCCGTCATAAGTGGATTGCGTAATCGTTAACACACGCGGTTTAGCCGTTTTGTCTAAAATAAACGGGTTGCGATCGATTTTCTTTTGAATGTTTTCCCATTCAAATTCGCTTTTTGGAATCGGGCCGATAATGCCAAAATGGTTACGCGTTGGCATTAAAAACACCGGTACAGCGCCTGTCATAATAATGGCATGCAATATCGATTTATGGCAATTACGGTCCACTACCACTACATCACCCGGTGCGACTGTGCTGTTCCAGACCATTTTATTCGATGTTGAAGTGCCATTAGTCACAAAATATAAGTGGTCGCAGTTGTAAATACGTGCCGCATTGCGCTCAGAAGCGGCTACTGGGCCTGTGTGGTCTAATAATTGACCAAGCTCATCTACCGCATTACACACATCTGCACGCAACATATTCTCACCAAAAAATTGGTGAAACATTTGGCCTACTGGCGATTTTAAAAATGCTACGCCACCAGAATGGCCTGGGCAATGCCATGAGTAAGAGCCGTCAGCGGCATATTCAGTTAGCGCTTTAAAAAACGGTGGCGCTAGGCTATCTAAATAGGTACGTGCTTCGCGAAGAATATAGCGCGCCACAAATTCTGGCGTATCTTCGTACATATGAATAAAGCCGTTAAGCTCGCGCAAAATTTCGTTTGGAATATGGCGCGAAGTACGTGTTTCGCCATGCAAGAAAATAGGAATTTCTTCATTACGATATCGAATTTCATCCACAAACTTGCGTAAATTTTCTAAGGCTTCTTGGTTGCCTTCAATAAATTCATTATCATCAATCGATAAAATAAACGCAGAAGCACGGCTTTGTTGCTGCGCGAACGAAGTTAAATCGCCATAACTGGTGACACCAAGTACTTCAAAACCTTCTGACTCGATGGCTTTTGCCAGTACACGAATGCCTAAACCTGAGGAGTTCTCAGAACGGAAATCTTCATCGATGATGACAACTGGAAATCTAAATTTCATTCAAGTACCTTCTTAATTTCTTTAATCGTCATTCTGGCGAAGGCCAGAATCCAGACCAATAACTTCATTATATAAATCACGCCAATTAGGATTTATTTGCTCAATAATGCGCAATTTAGCTAAACGCTTCCAAAATTTAAGCGCTTTTTCACGTGTAATGGCAGATTCCATTGTGGTATGCAACTCATACCAAATTAGGGTATGCAATCCATATTTCTTTGTAAATCCATCTGCGACCTCATTTTTATGCTGCCAAACGCGTTGTACTAAATTTGAAGTAACGCCATATAGAGCGTTCCATTACGTTTGTTAGTCATCATGTAAACACAAGGTTGCATGTAATACCTGCTTTTAAATAACCTCGGCTGGATTCTGGCCTGCGCCAGAATGACGGCTAAGCTTATATTTTTGGCAGTGTAACGCCCACTTGGCCTTGGTATTTACCGCCACGGTCTTTATAGCTGGTTTCGCAAACGTCATCAGCATCGGCTTCAAAAAACAGCACTTGTGCACAGCCTTCGTTAGCGTAAATCTTGGCGGGTAGCGGTGTTGTATTGCTAAATTCAAGTGTCACATAGCCCTCCCATTCTGGTTCAAATGGAGTCACATTTACAATAATTCCGCAACGCGCATAAGTAGATTTGCCTAAGCAAATAGTCAATACGTTACGTGGAATTTTAAAATATTCAACCGTGCGCGCCAGTGCAAATGAATTGGGCGGAATAATGCAGTAATCGGCATTTACTTCCACAAACGAATTTGGGTCGAAATTTTTTGGATCAACAATCGTACTGTTGATATTGGTGAATAATTTAAACTCTTTACTGCAGCGAATATCATAGCCGTAACTGGATGTGCCGTAAGAAACCATACGCTCGCCAGCGGCATTCAGCTTGACTTGGTTTGGCTCAAACGGTGAAATCATTTGATGCTCTTCAGCCATGCGGCGAATCCATTTATCCGATTTTATGCTCATTTTTTATGCTTTATGATGAAATTATTGTTGTTAAATTAAAAGACACTTACCATACCATTAACCGATGCCATTAACGGCAGCAGTGTAAAATTTATATGTTAAAAAACTAAAGCTATTAAAACTAACTAACTTTATTAGTTTGAAATTACAGCTAGACCAAAAACTCAAACAATTTAGTGGCGAGAACCTTTCCAAGTACCGCCGTAGCGGTAGTCTGGTAGGGGTTTTGCCTTTTCGCAACAATCTTTACACACAAAAATCCAGGTTTTACCTGCCACTATTTGCACTCTAAAAAGAGTGGTGTCATCTTTCTGGCACAGTTCACACTTTTTGGTTTTTATCATGTAAAAAAGTGGCCTCACTCAGTATCGCTATTTAGCTTAATACCTTGTAAGGCGCACCAACATTAGTTGCAATGCATCATTTTTTAATTTTGTTACGGCTGCATTATTAATTGCTTAATTGCTATCGCCACCAAGCGCGATGCTATAACGCCAAAATTGATCTTCTGCTTCAAAAATCACTTTTGATGCTTCTGGGTCGCTTGATCCAGCAGGGTATTGGTATACAGGCTCTTTATCGGCTGCCCACGCTTTAACCACAGGGTCAACCAAGCGCCACTGTGCTTCAGCTTCGTTAATGTGTAGGTAATTTGAATTATCGCCTTGCATTAAGTTAAGCAATAAAGCTTCATATGCATCCACCGTGTCATCTTCTGGCAAACGGTTTGCTGCATCTAATTGAATAGTACGCGTGTTGATATCTAAGCCTGGTACTTTAGCTTGAATTTCCATTTTGATGCATTCACGCGGTTGAATGCCGATAATGAGCCAGTTTTGATCTTGCTCATTCACTTGTAGTGGCGCTTTTTTAAAGCGGATAGAGATGCGCGTATCGGCTTCGTGCAAGCGTTTGGCGGTGCGAATATAAAACGGTACACCTTGCCAGCGCGGATTATCAATAAACAATTTTAGCGCCGCATACGTTTCTACTACGCTGTCTTTATTGCCTAGCTCTTCTAAATAGCCAGGTACTTTTTCGCCTTTGCCGTCCGCACTAAATACTTCACCCGCGGCATATTGCGCGCGGAAAGCATGTTTGCTTAATTCATTGACTGGAATCGGACGAATTTGCTCTAACACTTTGATTTTGGCATCACGCACGCCATGCGGTGTTAAATCTTTGGGCATTTCCATCGCGGTTAAGGCTAGTGTTTGCAGCACATGGCTTTGAATCATGTCACGCAATGCACCTGTGCTATCGTAAAACTGAGTACGGTCGCCTACGCCTAACATTTCAGTATTGGTGATTTGCACATGATCAATATATTGATTGTTCCAAATTGGCTCTAAAATGGTGTTGGTAAAGCGTTGCAGCAAGATATTTTGCAGCGCTGATTTACCCAAATAATGGTCAATACGGTAAATTTGGCTTTCTTTTAAGTTTTTGGTCAGCGCGGCTTGTAAATCAATCGCGCTTTCTAAATCGGTACCAAATGGTTTTTCAACCACAACACGGCGCCAGAATTTATCCTCTTGTGTTAGACCCACTTTAGCCAACGATTCCACCACTGGCGCGAAATCGACAGGGCGAACGGATAAAAAGTAAGCCAAGTTTTGTGGGAATATGGATGTGTCACTTAATGTATCTTTAAGCTTGCTAAACGCATCTGGGTCAGTTGGCGGATTGGCGTGATAAAAGTTACGCGCAATAAAACGCTCAAACGCGGCGGCGTCGTAACCTTTTTTAAATTTAGCATCCAGCATGCTTTTAATATCAGCACGCCATGCCTCTTGCGTCACTTCTTGACGTCCAACCGCTAAAATTTTCAATTCGGCAGGCAAGCGACCAATAGAATCGAGTCTAAACAGACCAGGATAAAGCTTTACACGTGCTAAATTGCCACTTGCGCCAAACAGCACAAGGGTACAAGGGTCAATTCCATTATTTGAATTAGTTTGCGTCATTTCTTTAAGCCTTATCCTAAACCTGAATATTTGATTTTTGTGGCAAAAAATACTCACGCGCCATTTCTAAATTTTTTTAAGAAATGACGCACAAGAATTAATTTACTTTAGTTTTTCTTTACAGCGTGACCGCCAAAAGCGTTGCGCATTAACGATAATAATTTGTAGCTATAACCATGTTTATCTTGGCTTCTGAAACGGGCTTGCAATGCCACTGTTAATACTGGCGCCGCAACACCTTGTTCAACC
>JAYWCF010000027.1:0-2549 GCA_043780715.1 Methylotenera sp.
AATAGCGTTATTATAAAACGTGTTTTCTCATTATATAAGCCTTAATCATAATAAAACATTCATTTGCGCTTAACTCACTTAAAACTTGCCGGCTTTAAATCGTTTGTAGACCCTACCACCATTCATTTGCATGGTCAGCGCGTAGGGGTGGTTGGGCCTAATGGCTGCGGTAAATCCAATGTAATGGAATCGGTGCGCTGGGTTTTGGGCGAATCTTCTGCCAAAGAGATGCGTGCAGACGCCATGGATGCCGTCATTTTTAACGGCTCTGGCAATCGCAAACCCATATCACGCGCCTCTGTGGAGTTGATTTTTGATAATAGCTTAGGCAGTGCTGCAGGTGCCTGGAGCCAATACGCAGAAATATCCGTTAAGCGGGTAATTGAGCGCGAAAAAGGCTCTACTTATTACATTAACAATAGCGCTGTGCGCAGGCGAGATGTGGCTGATTTGTTTCTGGGTACAGGCTTGGGCGGCAGGGCCTATGCGATCATCGGCCAAAACACTATATCTCGCATCGTAGAAGCCAAGCCAGAAGAGTTGCGCATATTTTTAGAAGAAGCGGCTGGCATTAGCAAATATAAAGAACGTCGCCGCGAAACCGAATTAAGGTTGCGCGACACACGCGAAAACTTGACGCGCGTAGAAGACATTTGCCGTGAATTACAAAAGCAAATCACCAAACTAGAATCTCAAGCTGTTGTTACCCAGCAATATCATGCCTTGCAGGCGTCTTTTAAATTGGCAGAAGGGCAGTTGTGGCTATTAAAAAAACGCGATGCTAGCCGAAGTTGGGAAAAAGCCAAATTATTGGTAGAGCAATTAGTTAATCAGTTAGAAGCGCAAACGGCCGCCTTGCGCAAAAGTGAAGCTGAATTAGAACTAAGCCGCCAAGCGCATTACGCCGCTTCTGAAGGTATTAATACAGCGCAAGCCGCTTATTATGAAGCCAATGCGGTGGTATCGAACTTGGAAAATCAGGTGAAGCAAAACACTGAAGCGCGTGAACGCATGGCGCAGCAGTTGCAACAGCTTTCACAATCAATAGAACGCAACGCCAACAATAGCAGTGCTTTACAACAAAATATAGTGCAATTGAATAGTGATTTAGCCATTGCGCAAGCAAACGAGCAGCAAACGAATGCCGCATTGGCTGCGTTAAAGCTTACTTTGCCAGAAAAAGAATCGCTTTTAAAAGCGGCAGAATCGTTGGCGCAGAAAAGCCAGCAGGCGCTAAATGATGCCAATCAACGCATTCAAGTTGAACGTAATAATATTCAATTTATCAATCAGAATATTCAAGAAAATCAACAGCGTATTAATCGTTTTGAAGGTGAGTTAGCAAGAATAACTTTGCCCGATGAGTCTGAGTTAGCTGCGACGGAAGCGGCCATGCAACAAGCTCAAAGCATGGTTACTACAATTGAAAAAAATAGTCAGAACTTACGCAGCAATGAATCGACTTATCAATCCGAAATAACGCAGTTGCGCGCGTCACAAAATACAGCGCAACGTGCGTTAAATCAGGCTGATGCGGAAATGCATTCACTGCAAAAAATGCAGCAATCGCTACATTCGGAATCCAAACTAAGTGATTGGTTAGCCCAATACGGCTTAAAAGACAGCGCATATGTGTGGCAAAAGATGAAAATAAATGCCGGCTGGCGCGTGGCAGTAGAAGCAGTTTTAGGCGCGAAATTAAATGCACTAATTGCTAATAAAAATGTCTATAGCAAAACTCAGCATAGACCACCATCCGCGCTGGTATTAGGGTTTGGCAATATTGGTAGTGTTAAATCGCCAGTGCATGATGCAGACTTAACGCCGCTTATTGAGATGATTGAAGAGTGCGATGCTGATTTAAAGCCAGTATTAGCCGATTGGTTGCAAGGTGTTTATTTAATCAGTTCGGATTTGCTAAACTCAGATAGCGCGCTTGAAACAACGATTGCCAAGCTTGATTTAGGTGAAACATTGGTCAACCAGCATGGCGATATTTATAGTCGTCACAGTGTGTCGTATCACAGCGCTCAATCTAGCTTGCATGGCGTTTTAGAAAGGCAAGCGCAGCTAGAATTACTTGAAAAAAATCAGCCTAATTTATTAAATGATTTAAATGTAATTAATGAAAAGCTAAAAACCGCTGAAAGCCAATTACAGCTTGTGCGCCAGCAGCAGCAACAAGAGGTGGCGCAGTTACGTCAAGCCACGCAAAACCAGCACCAACTTCAACTCAAGTTATCTCAACTGCAACAAACGCGGCAAAATGCCCTAGAGCGTGAAAAAAGTATTCAAACCGATTTGGCGGCGGCAAAGCAAAAATTAGCGCAACTATTGCAGGACTTACAGGGCAAGCAAACGTTACAAGACGCCACAATTGCACAGATTGAGGCGCTAACGTTGGCTAAGAATAATGATGCGATAGCCAAACAACAGGCCGAGCAAGCTTATTTATTAGCGCGCGATGCCATTGCGCAAGCCGAAAAAATGCATCAAGAATTTGGCTTTAATTTAAAACTAATCAATAGTAAAATCATTGACTTAAATAA
>JAYWCF010000028.1:0-2548 GCA_043780715.1 Methylotenera sp.
GCCAATAATGTGCGCGCTGAGTGATGCTTTAAGTTGATTTAAAACAGTATCGGCATCCATTGCACGCACTTGAATCACTGCGCCTAATTCTTCATTGAACAGCACACTTGCTACGTCACCACTTAAGCTAGAAATATCAATATCCAAACCACAGTGCCCAGCAAAAGCCATTTCAGTTAAAGTTGAGAGTAAGCCGCCATCACTGCGGTCATGGTAAGCCAGCAATTTGTCTTCTGCATTTAATTGCTGAATGGCTGCAAAAAAGGCTTTTAATTGCGCGGGATTATCAACATCAGGCGCGGTATCGCCCAGTTGGCCATACACTTGCGCTAAACTACTGCCTCCCATGCGATTTTTGCCGTTGCCTAAGTCAATTAAGATTAATTTTGAATCACCCAGCATTTCATTGTTAAAGCTTGTGCGCAATTGCGGCGTTAAAGTTTTGCGTGCGTCAGTCGTGTTAGCAAAAGCGGTGACCACCAATGAAATAGGCGATGTCACGGCTTTTTTGGTGTCATTATCTTCCCACACCGTCTTCATGCTCATGGAATCTTTACCCACTGGGATGCTAATGCCTAGCGCAGGGCATAATTCCATACCAACTGCTTTTACAGTGGCAAAAAGCGCGGCATCTTCACCGGCGTGGCCTGCAGGCGCCATCCAGTTGGCGGATAATTTTAGATTGCCAATGTCATTAATTTTGGCAGCGGCAATATTGGTAATCGTTTCGCCAATCGCCATGCGGCCAGAGGCGGGGGCGTCAATCAATGCAATCGGTGCCCGCTCGCCAATCGCAAATGCTTCACCTGCGTTGGTTTCGTAACCTGCCAAAGTAACGGCTACATCGCTCACAGGGATTTGCCAAGGTCCCACAAATTGGTCGCGTGCGATTAAGCCAGTCACCGTGCGGTCGCCAATGGTGATTAAGAAGGTTTTATCTGCTACGCCTGGCAGCCTTAAAACACGGGCTACAGCGTCTTTTAAATCAATTTTTTGCGTATCAAAAGCAATTAATTTTTTGGCCACGCTTTTTACGTCACGCGTCATTTTAGGCGGCTTGCCCAATAAAACGGACAAGTCCATATCTACAGGCTTGTTATCAAAATGGCTATCCGCCACTGTTAAATGGCGCTCTTCGGTAGCATAACCCACAATTGCAAACGGACAGCGTTCGCGTTCGCAAAGTGCTTTAAATTCTGGCAAATCTTTTTGCAAAACTGCCATCACATAACGCTCTTGCGATTCATTGCTCCACAATTCGCGTGGTGACATGCCGCGTTCTTCATTGTGCACATCGCGCAATTGAAAAACAGCACCTACTTTGGCGTCATTCACTAACTCAGGGAATGCATTGGAAATGCCGCCTGCGCCCACGTCATGTATGCTCAAAATCGGATTTTTATCGCCTAATTGCCAGCAACGGTCAATCACTTCTTGCGCGCGGCGTTGCAACTCTGGGTTGCCGCGTTGCACTGAATCAAAATCCAGGTTTTCAGTGTTGCTGCCAGTATCCATACTAGAAGCTGCGCCGCCGCCTAAGCCGATTAACATGGCAGGGCCGCCTAATTGAATTAAGGCTGCACCAGCAGGAATCGCGTTTTTGTGAGAATGATCGGCTGAAATATTACCCACGCCACCCGCCAACATAATCGGCTTATGGTAACCACGAACCTCCTCATCACCATTTGAATTGTTTGTAGCTAATTCAAAAGTACGGAAGTAACCAGCAATATTGGGGCGGCCAAATTCGTTGTTATAAGCCGCGCCGCCAAGAGGGCCATCAGTCATAATTTGTAGTGGTGTGGCGATACGGCCTGGCTTTCCATACGCCTTTTCCCATGGCTGTAAGAAATTGGGAATGTTTAAATTAGATACTGAAAACCCAGTCAAACCTGCCTTTGGTTTTGAACCAATACCAGTGGCACCTTCATCGCGAATCTCACCGCCTGCGCCAGTTGCAGCACCTGCAAAAGGTGAAATCGCAGTAGGGTGATTGTGCGTTTCTACTTTCATCAAGTAGTGCATTTCGTCTTCATTAAAGCCGTATTCACCGTTTGCATTTGGGTAAAAGCGTTGGGTTTTTTGGCCTGCAACAATTGAAGAATTGTCAGAATACGCCACGACGGTGTGGCCAGGATTAAGCTTGTGCGTGTTGCGAATCATGCCAAATAACGAAATATCCTGCGCCTCGCCGTCAATTACCCAGTCGGCGTTAAATATTTTATGGCGGCAATGTTCTGAGTTGGCTTGCGCAAACATCATCATCTCAACATCAGTCGGATTGCGGCCTATTTTGCTAAAATTTTCAACCAAATAATCCACTTCATCTGGTGAAAGCGCCAAGCCCATTTCATTATTGGCCTTATTTAATGCCGCCGCGCCGCCTTGCAAAATATCCACCGTGTTAAATGGTTTGGGTTCTGCGCTATGAAACAATTGCTGAGCGTCATTCAGACTGCTCAATACTGTTTCCGTCATACGGTCGTGAATCGCCGCTTTAAAAGCCACTTTTTCAGCATCGCTTAACGGTTTGTTATCAGCCGTAGTG
>JAYWCF010000029.1:0-2543 GCA_043780715.1 Methylotenera sp.
TGCATGGCGCCAATACTGCCCATGCCGCGGTACGATTTATATGAGCGGCCTTGGAATAACTCTACTTCGCCCGGTGCTTCTTCAGTACCTGCAAACATACCGCCTAGCATCACGCTATAAGCACCTGCTGCAATTGCTTTAGAAATGTCACCAGAGAAACGAATGCCGCCATCGGCAATAAACGGAACGCCTGAGCCGCGCAACGCAAGCTCTACATTACTAATGGCCGAAATTTGCGGCACGCCAACACCCGCCACAATACGCGTAGTGCAAATGGAACCTGGGCCAATACCCACTTTAACGCCATCTGCGCCTGCATCTACCAGCGCTTTAGCGGCATCTGCCGTGGCAATATTGCCGCCAATTACTTCAATATTAGGATAATTTTTCTTCACCCATCTAACGCGATCCAACACGCCTTGTGAGTGACCATGTGCGGTATCGACCACAATTACATCGACACCAGCGGCAGCTAATGCGGCTACGCGTTCTTCGGTTTCTGCGCCCACACCAACGGCAGCGCCAACACGCAAGCGGCCTTTATTGTCTTTACAGGCAAATGGATGGTCGTGCGATTTTTGAATGTCTTTAACGGTTATTAAACCTTTAAGTGTATCTACTTCATCAATTACCAACACGCGCTCTAGGCGATGTTGATGCAGCAAACGAATCACTTCATCTTTACTAGCACCTTCGCGCACGGTAATTAAACGTGCACGCGGCGTCATAATATTGCTGATGGCTTGATCTAAATTGGTTTCAAAACGCAAATCACGATTAGTGACAATACCAACGATTTTTGTGCCATCTACTACAGGTAAGCCAAAAATTTTGTGTTTGTGCGTTAAAGCCAAAACATCGCGCACTGTCATGTGCGGCTGAATCGTCACTGGGTCATTTACCACGCCAGATTCAAAGCGTTTAACGCGTGAAACATGCGCGGCTTGTTCAGCGGCTGTCATGTTTTTGTGGATAATACCTAAGCCGCCTTCTTGCGCCAAGGCAATGGCTAATGGCGCTTCAGTCACGGTATCCATCGCGGCGGAAACCAGCGGGATATTAAGCTTGATATTGCGGGTAAGTTGCGTACTCAGATTAACTTCGCGTGGCATAACCACTGAGTGCGCGGGAACGAGTAAAACATCATCAAAAGTAAGAGCTTGTTGCAGCAAACGCATGAGTATTCCTTATTTCCAAAACAAGATTATACCGATTTGCAACAGTTATTTAAAGTTGAACTATCAAAAGCATTAAATTCACTGGCAAATATGTTAAATTGAAATGGTAAATGTGTTAAAAAACATCAATTCATCGCCATTATTGGCATAATTATGTAAACTCATTTGCCTGAGTTACGTTTTTTGATCTGTGTGTAGTCATTAAGGGATTCAAATGAGACCGTTATATTTATTGGCTGGTTTGGTATTGTTAACCGCATTGCCCACTTTAAGCCAAGCGGATATTTACAAATGGAAAGACAAAGATGGCGTTATGCGCTACTCGGATACGCCGCCGCCATCTAACGTTAAACTTGAATACATTGGCAATAAAAAAGTCACTAAGCCAACGGGTAAAGAACCTTTATCTGTCGCGACTGATGCTCAGCCAGCCGCAGTTGCCGCGCAACCTGCAACAATGCCGCCCGAAAGTGCTGAAGAAGCGGCGGCAAGATTACGCCAAAAAACGGCTGAGGTAGAAAAAAATAACAAGCAAGAAAAAGAAGCGCAAGCAAAATTAAAGGCTGAAAACTGCAAAGCAGCCAAAGCCAATTTAGCCTCTTATGAGCAAGGTGGGCGCATTTACAAAATGAATGAAAAAGGTGAGCGCGAATATTTAGATGATGCTGGATTAAAACAGGGTGCTGAAAAAGCACGTGTAGATGTTGCCAAAAATTGCGTTTAATTTCAGATGGTTGAGTGATTTAAAAATTTAATTACATTAAATAAACGTAGTTTTCACTCGTCCGAAGGCGCATCGCCACCGCCTTTTTTGCGAGCATGCGCTAATGGCGCATTGCCTGCTTAAAGCTATTTCATCAACTTACCTTCTTCAGCACGTTTCTTGCGCACTTCTTTAGGGTCTGCTATTAGTGGACGGTATATCTCAACTCGATCTAAGTGGCGCAGATTAACGTCTAATCTAGATAACTTTCCAAACAAGCCAACTTTATTCACGCTTAAATCAATTTCTGGAAACTTCTGCAAAATGCCTGATGCGTTAATCGCTTGTTCTGCGGTGGTTTCTGGCGCCACTTGTAACGGAATAATTAATTGATTATTTGGTAGCGCGTAAGCTACTTCTACCGTGATTAGTGATGAGTCCATCTTCATTAACCCTCTAATTTTGTTTTGTAAACTTTATCGGCACGCGCTACAAAACCATCTACAAATGTATTGGCAATATGGCTAAATACAGGCGCAATAATTCGCTCTAAAAAGCCATTAGCAAATTCGTAATTCAATTTAAATTCAATTTTGCAGGCATCTGCACGTAGCGTAATAAACTGCCAGCTACCATCTAAATGTTTAAATGGGCCATCTTTT
>JAYWCF010000030.1:0-2541 GCA_043780715.1 Methylotenera sp.
TTTTTTTGCAGAAATCGTCGTGGATAACTCACCAGAAAATGTGCTAAGAATATCAAGCGAAATTTGCATTTCTAAATCGGTCGCGGTGAGCTGAATATGATTATTCTTTGCCTCTAATAATAAATTAGACAATATTGGCAAGGTATGTCGGCGTTCGACAATACTCGTTACATTGGTTAGCGGTTTTAAGAGTATTTCTCGGTTAATTTTTATTTGCATCATGACATTCCTAAATATAAAACTGATATAAAAACCTAATCTTTAATTAATGATTTTATTTAATATATAAACTAATAGTAATAATAATAGGCGTATCTTTTGTTGATAAGGCTATTAATACTAATTAAATCATCTACTTATCTTTCATTTTAAACTGTATAAAACCCTATTTAATACTGCGGAAGAAATGTGTACAAAAAAATGATTCCTTAAAAACACAGCGTTACGCTCTTTTTATCCACAACTTTATAAGGCTTTAATCACAAGGCGCTTGTTGGATTAAACGCGTAGTGATTAAACGCGCAGCGATTAAAAAAATCGCTGTTAAAATTGTTGCGATTAATCACGAATGACTTGCATTAAAAACCCAATATCGCGCGCGATTGTTTGATCGTTTAAGCGCAATTGTTCTATTTCGTCGCACGCGTGCATCACCGTGGTGTGATGACGGCTACCAAACGCCTCGCCAATTTCTGGAAAGCTATGATTAGTTAGCTCGCGCGCTAAACTCATGGCGACTTGCCTGGGCCGCGCAAAATTACGCGCGCGTTTTTTACTGTGCATCTCACTCACTTTAATTTTGTAATAATCGGCCACCGTTTTTTGAATATTTTCTATGGTAATTTGGCGGCCGCGCACCGCGATTAAATCACGTAGTGCATCTTTCGCTAGGTGAATGTCGATTACATGCCCAGTGAACTTAGCCATGGCGATAATGCGGTTAAGCGCGCCTTCTAGCTCGCGCACGCTAGAGCGAATTTGTTTGGCCACAAAAAATGCCACATCTTCTGTTAAAAGCACTTTAGATTCTTCGGCTTTTTTTAGCAAAATCGCCACCCGCATTTCCAGCTCGGGCGGCTCTACCGCTACCGTTAAACCCCAGCTAAAGCGTGTTCTAAGGCGTTCATCTACGTCAATAATTTCTTTTGGATAAGTGTCGCAAGTAATGACAATTTGTTTTTTTTCTTCTATCAGCGTATTAAAGGCGTAAAAAAATTCTTCTTGGGTGCGGGTTTTTTTTGCAAAAAATTGAATATCGTCAATTAATAATAAATCCAGCGAATGATATTGGCGCTTAAATTCGTCAAACGCTTTATTTTCGTAGGCTTTCACCACATCAGACACATAACGCTCTGCATGCAAATAACGAATATTGGCTTCTGGTTTAATGTGTTTTAAATGATTACCAATGCTTTGCAATAAATGCGTTTTACCAAGCCCCACACCACCATAGATAAATAGCGGGTTATAGGCCTGCCCTGGGTTTTCTGCCACTTGTATAGCTGCGGCACGTGCCAATTGGTTGGCACGACCAGTAACGTAATTATCAAAATTAAAGCTGGGATTTAAGCCATTACTACGTGCGCCAATAGCATGCGTAGGTGCGGCTTTTGTTGTTAGTGGGGGCCTTGCAATATTATTGATTGCTGCGTTTTTATGGGCGTTACCATTCAACACTTTTACTGTATTTGGTTTTTCAGCATCGGCTTTTTGAGACAAAACTTTTTTAGCAATAGCGAGTTCAATCAAAATACTTTGCGGGTAAAACTCGGTTGCAATAGTTTCAATTTTGCTTAAAAAGCGATCTTTAACCCATTGCAGTACGAATTTATTCGGCGCAAGAATACGCAGTTGATTCTCATCAAACTCTGTTTGCAAGGGCTTAATCCAGGTATTAAATTGTTGCGCGGATAGCTCTTGTTCAAAGCGACTAAGACAGGTTGACCAAAAATTTTCCATTGATTGCCTGAAATCTCTTGCTTATTGAGTTAAATAAAATGAGTATGTTGGTTCTTGGTTTCATATGAATTTTAGTTTCATGTGAATTGTTGTTATAGTATTGCTAAATGAACTTTAAAATTAACTAATAAAAATTAGCAATAATCTAGCTATTCTAGCTGGTTTATGCAGACTTATCCACAGGCAATTATAATTTATTATACTGTTTTATAAAACAAAATATTCATTGACAAGGGTAGAGGTTATCGGGTCTAATAGCTGGCTTTGTAGCATTTTACAGCTGGAGAAATGAATGAAACGCACCTACCAACCATCAAATACCCGCCGCGCACGTACACACGGCTTTTTAGTTCGCATGAAAACCAAAGGCGGCCGCGCTGTAATTGCTGCGCGTCGTGCTAAAGGCCGCACACGCCTAGGTCTTTAAAAACTTAGTTTTTAAAACTTAAGCCTCAAAAGCTAGTTTAAATTTAGTGCATTACCGCACTAACTATTGTTTAAATAGAGCACAAATTGGTATCGTTTAGATTCACTAAACAAGCCATTATGGTAAAAACGGATGATTTTTCATCCGTTTTTAAT